>JAJTFU010000209.1 GCA_021299075.1 Novosphingobium sp.
CTCAAACATCAGCGTCACGTCCCAGCCGCCGCAAACCCGGGCGACCATGGCGCCATATTCCGCCGGAGTCGGATAGACCTCACCGGCCTTGTAGGTCACGCCCAGCCCGCCGCCGAGGTCGGCATGGGTCACGGTCTGGCCCGCAGCGCGCAGCTCGGCGATCAGCGCGCCCAGCTTGATGAAGGCATCTTCCAGCGGCTGCAGGTGCTGCAGCTGGCTGCCGATGTGGACAGCAACCCCCCGCATATCGAGGCCAGGCAGCGCGGCGAGGCGGGCATAGATCCCGGCAGCGCGATCAATCGGCACGCCGAACTTGTTCTCGGCCTTGCCGGTCGAGATCTTCTCGTGCGTGCGCGCATCGACATCGGGGTTGACCCGCAGCGCACAGGCAGCGCGCTGGCCCCGGGCAGCGGCAATCTCCGCCAGCTCGACGCCCTCTTCCTCGCTCTCGATGTTGAACTGGCCGATCCCGGCCTCAAGCCCCATGACCATCTCGCGGTGGAGCTTGCCGACGCCCGAAAAGACGATGTCGTGGCCGGGCATTCCGGCGGCCAATGCGCGCGCCAGCTCGCCGCCCGAGACGACATCGGCGCCAAACCCTTCGCGCTGCATCACCCGCAAGACGGCTAGGTTGGGGTTGGCCTTGATCGCGAAGGCAACGTGCTTCTTCGGCAAGGCAGCCAGCGCTTCATTGAAGACGCGGGCGTGGCGTTCCAGCGTGGCGCGCGAATAGACGTAGACGGGGGTGCCGATTTCCTCGGCAATGCGGCTCAGCGGTACGCGCTCGGCGTGCAGCTCGCCGTTGATGATCTGAAAGTGGTCCATGGATGCTTACTCGTCGGAAGGGGGCAGGTCGAACGGATCGTCAGTGCGTTCTTCCGATTTTTTTCGCAGCTCCACGCTGCGTTCCGGGGCGGCCTGGGGCGTGATCTGCAGCAAGGCTTCGGCCTTGGAGCGGCTTTCGCTGCCATAGGGCGGCGGCGGCAGATCCTGTCCGGCCCTGGGTTTGAGGTCCGCACGCTGACCGCAGGCGCCCAGCGCAAGCATGAGGACAGCGGGAAGGACCAGGCGGCGCATTGCGATTACTCCAGGCCCAGCGCGAGGCGCGCTTCAGCCACGCGCTGCCTTACCTGTTCGGGCGCGGTTCCGCCATAGCTGGCGCGCGAGGCGACCGAGGCATCGACTGACAGCGCGGCAAAGACCCGCTCGTCGATCCGGGCGTCGATGGCCTGAAGATCCGCCAGCGGCAGCGCGTCGAGCGCCACGCCGCGGCTCTCGGCCAGCTTCACGGCAGCGCCGGTGATGTGGTGCGCTTCACGGAACGGGATATTGGCCTGGCGGACCAGCCAATCGGCGAGGTCAGTCGCGGTCGCATAACCCAGTTCCGCCGCCGCGCGCATCCGCTCGGTCCGGAAGGTCGTGCCGGCGACCATGCCTTCCATGGCGGCCAGGCAGAGGGTCAATAGGCTGGCCGCCTCGAACACCGGTGGCTTGTCGTCCTGCATGTCCTTTGAGTAGGCCAGCGGCAGGCCCTTCATGGTGATCATCAGCGAAGTCAGGCTGCCGATGACCCGTCCGGCATGGCCGCGCACCAGCTCGGCCGCATCGGGATTCTTCTTTTGCGGCATGATCGAGCTGCCGGTGGAAAGCGCATCGGGCAGGCTGGCAAAGCCGAACGGCTGGCTGGCCCAGATGATGAACTCTTCCGCCAGGCGCGAGAGGTGCAGCGCGATCTGCGCCGCCGCCATCAGGTAATCGAGCGCGAAATCCCGGTCCGACACGGCATCGAGGCTGTTGCGGGTCGGTTCGCCGCCATCTCGTAATAGGCCATCAGGTGGTGGCCGAGCGTGACGGGCTGCGCGGTCTGGAGATGGGTGAAGCCGGGCATGATGCTGGCGGCATGTTCGCCGGCGCGGGTGACCAGCGCGACCTGGAGCGCGCGCAGCCCGGCATCGGCCTGGTCGATCGCATCGCGCACCCACAGCCGGAAGTCGGTAGCCACCTGGTCATTGCGGCTGCGCGCGGTGTGGAGCCGGCCCGCGACCGGGCCGATCAGCTCGGCCAGGCGGCTTTCGGTGGTCATGTGGATGTCTTCAAGGTCCCAGTTCTCGGGCACCCCATTCGTTTCGTATTCTGCTGCAACCTGATCGAGCCCGGCGGCAATCATCGCGGCATCTTCGGCGCTGACAATGCCCTGCGCGCCGAGCATGGCAACATGGGCCTTGCTTGCAGCCACGTCTTGCCGCCACAGCGCCTTGTCGAAGGGAATCGACGCGTTTATCTCGCGCATGATCGCCGAGGGCCCCTCGGCGAACCGTCCGCCCCACATCGCATTGGAGCTGCTCTTGCTATCGTCCCGCTCGCTCAAGATCGCCGTCCTTGGCTGTGCCCTGCTGGTCGGGGGGTGCGATAGGGAAAGCAAGGCTCCGGCGCAACCTGCCGCTTCACCGGCTGGCGGAGAGCTGTCCGGCACGATCGACCGCAGCCGCAAGGGCAGCGAGCTGCCTGACTTCACCCTGCGCGATGCCAGCGGTAAGACCGTCGAACTGGCCAGCTTCAAGGGCAGGCCGCTGCTGATCAACCTTTGGGCCACCTGGTGCGCGCCCTGCGTGGCCGAGCTGCCGACCCTGAACCAGCTCGCCAAGGACCGTGATGGCAGCCTGAAAGTCCTGACCGTCTCGCAGGACATGCCGCCGGCCGACAAGGTGGCCGGCTTCCTCAAGGCGCGCGGTGCGGACAGGCTGGAGCCCTGGCTGGACCCGGATGGCGAACTGACCGTGCAATATAAGGTCACCGTCCTGCCGACGACGATCTACTACAACGCCGAAGGCCGCGAAGTCTGGCGCTATGTCGGCGGGCATGACTGGAGCAGCGCCGAGACGGCCAAGATGCTGGACGAGAAGTAAGCCTTGAAGGCTAGTCCCTGCCCGGAGCTGTGCCCCTTCGCTATCGCTTGGGAGTTTTCGGGAGAATGTCCCCCGGACATACTCTCATTTGCGAAAACTGGTGGGCGCTAACGGGCTCGAACCGCTGACCCTCTCGGTGTAAACGAGATGCTCTACCAACTGAGCTAAGCGCCCGACCTGATGGTCAAGAGCCGCGCGCCTAGCGCAACATGACGAGGCTGTGAAGCCTATACCAGCGCGGCGGCCTGCGAACCGAGTTCGGCAAAGTAGCGCGCCATGCCGTCCGCCGCCTGATCCGACAGGGTGATGAAGGCGCGGCGGCGATCGGTTTCATCCTCTACGCGCTGCAAAAGACCGGCATCGGTCATCTGCCCGATCCAGCGCAGCGCCGTGGTTGGCGGCACGCCCGAGGCAATGCACAGCGAAGTGACCGAAACCCGCGCATGCTCGGCCCGCGCTGCAGTCAGGTCGAGGAGCATGTCCCAGGCCGGATCGGCGAACAGATCACCATCAAAGAACCGCGCGCGCAGCTGGCGCTGGCGGATGATGCGCCGCACCAGCCGCGGATCGGGGAGCGGCGGACGCGCCGCGCGGACCAGTCGTTCGCTGCCATCACCGCTGGACGGGGCAAAGGCCGTGCTGGGGCTTTCAAACCGGAACACCGAGTCGCGGCCATCGGCCCGGCTGCGCTCGGGACCTTCGAGTCGTTCCAGCCGCTGGGCGATCTGGCCGACCTGTTCGGTCAGACGGAGCAGGACCAGCCCAAACACGTCATCGAGCGCCGCAACCGTGGTCGAGACGATCAGGTGCGCCCCGCAGTTGGCGGCGCGCAGATCGAGCCGCGCCAATGCCGCCAGGCCGGCACCATCAACCGCCGGGCAATCCAGCAGCACCTCTTCACCCAGCGGCCGTGCATCGCCTTCGAGCAGCGCTGCCACATCGCCCGCCTCGGCAATGCGGAAGCCCGCCGCCTCGGCATCTTCGCGCAGCAGATCGCGGACATGACCGCGATCGGCAAAGATCGACAGCGCCAGCGGCAGTCCGGCGGCATCATTGGCGGGCGAACTATAGGCGAAATTGGCCTGTGGCATGGGTGTTCCCTCCGAATCGGAGTGAACATGAATAGAACAAAACATGTCCAAGTCAAGACTTTGGGCGGAGCCGCTGCCTACGGCAATGGATGACAATCTCGCGCGGGACAGCCATATTGGCGGCAACCAAACAGGGAGAACAGCGATGATCTGGCACTTGGCCGACGTATTTGAAACAGTCGCCCCCGGCTCGCCGCCGCGCTGGTCGCACGCGGGATCGCGCCGGACACCAAGACCGCGATCTACGCTTACAACTCGCCCGAGTTCCTCGAGGCGCAGTTCGCCAGCTTCAAGGCGCGGGCAGTGCCGATCAACGTCAACTACCGCTATGTCGAGGAAGAGCTGGTCTACCTGTTCGACAATGCCGATGTCGAAGCAGTCTTCTTCGACGCCCGCTTCGCCCCGCGCCTCGCCGCGATCCGTGATCGTCTGCCCGGACTCAAGACCTTCATCCAGATCGACGACGGCAGCGGCGAGTCCCTGCCCGGTGCCGAAGCTTACGAGGCGCTGGTCGCCGCGCACGATCCGCTGCCTCGGCTCGATTACAACGAAGACGACATCTACATGCTCTACACCGGCGGGACGACCGGTATGCCCAAGGGGGTGATGTACCGCCACGGCGACCTGGCCCAGGCGCTCGCCGCATTCCGGCTCGGCCCCGAGGTCGAGCCGACGCCCGAGAACCTCATCGCGCTGGTCGAAGGCGTGAAGGCGATGGGCGCGGCGCCGGTGGTGCTGCCAGCCTGCCCGCTCATGCATGGCACCGGCATGTGGGTTGGCGCCTTCGCCGGACACTATCTGGGCGGCGCGATCGCGACGATGCGCGACGAGAAGTTCGATCCCCACGGGATCTGGCGGTTCGTCGAGCGCGAGAAGGTCAATGCAGTGGTGATCGTCGGCGATGCCTTTGCCAAGCCGATGCTGGCGGCGCTGCGCGAGGCGGACGCCGAAGGGCGGCGCTATGATCTCTCCTCGCTGATGGCGATGGCCTCTTCCGGGCTGATGTTCTCGACCGACGTCAAGCTGGGCCTGCTCGAATATGCCGACATGGAGATCACCGACGCCTTCGGTTCGACCGAGGGCTCGATGGGCAAGTCGGTGGTCTCGCGCACCCTGCCGCCGGGCGAGACCGCGCGGTTCCAACTTAACGAGACTACCCGGGTGTTCGACGAGAACGACGAGGAGATCGAGCCCGGGTCGGACAAGATCGGGATGATCGGCAACGGCGGCTATACCCCGATCGGCTATTTCAAGGACCCTGAGAAGAGCGCCCGGACTTTCCGCACGATCAGGGGCGTGCGCTACTCCTTCCCCGGCGACTTCGCACAGGTTGCGGCGGACGGCACGCTGATCCTGCTCGGCCGCGGATCGATGTGCATCAACACCGGCGGCGAGAAGGTCTACCCCGAAGAAGTCGAAGAGGTGCTCAAGGCCCACGACTCGGTGTGGGACGCGCTGGTAGTCGGCGTGCCCGACGACCGCTTTGGCGAGCGGATCGTCGCGGTAGTTTCAGCAGGCGCGGGCCAGGCGATCGATCAGGCCGCGCTCATCGACTTCGCCCGGACCAGACTGGCGGGCTACAAGCTGCCCCGCCAGGTGGTGGTAGTCGACCAGGTCCAGCGCGCCGCCAACGGCAAGTCGGACTACAAGTGGGCAAAGGAAGTGGCCCTCGCCGCCACCGGTTAGTCGACGAAGGGATCCCGCACCAGGATCGTGTCCTCACGCTCGGGCGAAGTGCTGACCAGGGCGACCGGCGTTTCGATCAATTCCTGCACGCGCTGGATGTACTTGATCGCCTGGGCCGGCAGGTCCGCCCAGCTGCGCGCGCCGGCGGTCGTGCCGCTCCAGCCTTCCATTTCCTCATAGATCGGCTCGACATTGGCCTGGTCAGCCGCATGACTGGGGAAGTAGTCGAGGATCTTGCCGTTCAGGCGATAGCCGGTGCAGATCTTCACCGTTTCCAGCCCGTCGAGCACGTCAACCTTGGTCAGCGCGATCCCGGTTACGCCCGAAATCGCGCAGGACTGGCGCACCAGCACGGCATCGAACCAGCCGCAGCGGCGCTTGCGGCCAGTGACGGTGCCAAATTCGTGGCCACGCTCACCCAGCCGCTGGCCGGTCTCATCCTCCAGCTCGGTCGGGAACGGGCCCGAGCCGACGCGGGTGGTATAGGCCTTGACGATCCCCAGCACGAAGCCGGTGCTGGCCGGGCCGAGGCCCGATCCGCTCGCCGCCGTGCCGCTGACCGTGTTGGAACTGGTAACGAAGGGATAGGTACCGTGATCGACATCGAGCAGCACGCCCTGCGC
The DNA here is from genome assembly GCA_021299075.1 of Novosphingobium sp. Taxonomy (GTDB): domain Bacteria; phylum Pseudomonadota; class Alphaproteobacteria; order Sphingomonadales; family Sphingomonadaceae; genus Novosphingobium. The sequence continues at coordinate 6,307 of JAJTFU010000209.1, forward strand.
CCCTTCGAAAAGGATGCGGGCGCCAGCCTTGCGCACCTTGCTCAGTCGCCGCCACACCGGCTGGGCATATTGCAGCACGAAGGGTGCGATCTCGCGCAGTTCCGCGAGCAGCGCCGCGCGGTCTACCGGTGGCTGGCCGAACCCGGCGCGCAGCGCATCGTGGTGAGCGCAGAGCCGGTCAAGCTGGGCATCGAGCGCATCAAGGTGGGCAAGGTCGCAAACCCGGATCGCGCGGCGGCCAACCTTGTCTTCATAAGCCGGGCCGATCCCGCGCCCGGTCGTACCGATCTTGCCCGAACCCGCAGCCGCTTCGCGCAGGCCATCCAGATCGCGGTGCAACGGCAGGATCAGCGGGCAATTGTCGGCAATCGCGAAGTTCTCAGTGTTGATGACCACGCCCTGGCCTTCAAGCTTTTCGATCTCGCTCTTGAGGTGCCAGGGATCGAGCACCACGCCATTGCCGATGATCGAAAGCGTGCCGGTAACGATGCCCGAGGGTAGCAGGCTGAGCTTGTAGACCTGGTCACCCACCACCAGCGTGTGGCCGGCATTGTGCCCGCCCTGGAACCGCACGACGGCATCGGCACGGCTGGCCAGCCAGTCGACAATCTTGCCCTTGCCCTCATCGCCCCACTGGGCGCCGATCACGGTTACGTTGGCCATTGGATAGAGTCCCTCACCCTGCCAAAATTGCCCGCATGCGCCCTTCGACAGGACTCGGCACAAGGGGGGGACCAGTGGGAGCACATGGCCCCGCAAACGGGCGGCGCGTTAGGCCGATGCGGCGCACGCGTCAAGCTATCCGCACCCGAACGACCGCGACAATCTGCGACAAATTGAGACGGCGCCGTTCA
>JAJTFU010000033.1 GCA_021299075.1 Novosphingobium sp.
GGCGCGGGCGCGGGGCGGCGAATTTCTGCTGAGGATCGAGGATATCGACGGGACCCGCAGCCGGGCCGAGCTGGTGCCTGAGATCCTGGCTGACCTGGAATGGCTTGGGCTCACCTTGGATGGGCCGGTGGTGTACCAGTCCAGCCGCCTCGAATCCTATGCCGCGGCGGCGGAGCGGCTGAAGGCACTGGGCCTGCTTTATCCCTGCCAGTGCACCCGGGCTGAAGTGCTGGCCGCTGCAGTGGAACTAGGTCCGGATGGGCCGGTCTATCCGGGCACCTGCCGGGGCCGGGATGTCGATCCGCAAGGTGCCGCATGGCGGATCGACATGGCGAAGGCAGCAGCGCTGGCCGGTCCGCTCGAATGGCTGGATGAATTGGCGGGAGTGCAAGTTGCTGCCCCTGAGCAGTTCGGCGATGTCGTGCTGCTGCGCAAGGAAGCGCCTGCGAGCTATCATCTGGCCGCCACGCTGGACGATGCGGCGGACGGGGTGACACTGGTAACGCGCGGGCAGGATCTGTTTGCGGCCAGCCATGTCCACCGCCTGCTCCAGGCGCTGCTCGATCTGCCAGTGCCGGTCTGGCACCACCATCCGCTGCTGTGCGAGGCTGATGGGCGCAAACTGGCCAAACGGCGCGGCTCGCCCGCCCTGGCCGACCTGCGCAAGGCAGGTGAAGGCGGACCAGCCGTGGCTGCAGCGCTGCGCATGGACCAATTCCCTACTGGCCTTTGCCTTGGGGCAGGCGTAGGAATCGGGGCATGAGCTATCTTCTGATTCCCGTTCTCCTGATCGTCATGGTCATGGTCGTCATCAGCCTCGTCAAAGGCATCGTGGCCTTCATGCAAAGCACGCGTGAGGATCTGGAGCGCGGCGAAAGCGCCGGGCCGAGCGAGATGCAGCTCAAGCAGAACAAGATGATGTACGCCCGGATCATGTACCAGGGCATCGCCGTGGTCATTGTCGCGATCCTGCTGTTCGCCAGCCGCTGAGCCGCGCTGAACCTTGGTCAAGCTCAACAAGATCTATACCCGCACCGGCGATGACGGGACGACCGGCCTTGTTGATGGCTCGCGCCGCGCCAAGCATGACGCGCGGATGGAAGCGATCGGCTCGGTCGACGAAGCCAACAGCCTGATCGGCTTTGCCGTGGATCATCCCGGCCCAGGCTGAGTGGCTCGAACGGCAGATTGACGCGCTGAACGAGGCCATGGCGCCGCTGACCAGCTTCATTCTGCCGGGCGGGACCGAGGCGGCGGCGCGTGTCCACCTGGCCCGCGCAACCGTCCGCCGGGCCGAGCGGGCGGCAACGGCGCTGGCAGCGATCGAGCCGGTCAATCCGGCGGCCTTGGGCTATCTTAACCGCCTGTCGGATTATCTCTTTGTCCTGGCTCGCGCGCTCAATGCCGGCGGTGCGGGCGATGTGCTGTGGGTACCCGGCCAATCCCGCTAAATTGCCGCTAGCCAAGCCGCCGCGCCGCCGCTAGGCAGCGCCCCTTGCTGCAAGTGCGAAGGGGATTTTCGATGCGGACAGTAGCGGTAATCGGCGCAGGACAGATGGGCACGGGGATTGCCCAGACCGTCGCGCAATTCGGCATGAAGGTGCTGCTGGCCGATGTCGACATGGCCCGGGCCGAAGCCGGCCGCGCCAAGATTGACCAGGCCCTGGGCAAGTTGGTCGGCCGCGGCAAGATCACCACTGATGAAGCTACTGCCGCGCTGGGCCGCATCACTGCGGTGCCCGACTATGCCCCGATGATCGAGGCCGAACTGATCATCGAAGCGGCGACCGAGAAGGAAGAGATCAAGCACCGCATTTTCGCCGAAGCCGGCAAGGTGCTGGCGGCTGGGTCCATCATGGCCTCCAATACCAGTTCGATCCCGATCACGCGCATGGCGGTCAGCTCGCCCGATCCGGCGCGCTTCATTGGCCTGCACTTCTTCAACCCGGTCCCGGTCATGGGGCTGATCGAGGTGATCCCGGGCCTCGCCACCTCCAAGGAAACCGTCGCCCGCACTCGCACCTTCGCCGAAGGCCTTTCCAAGCAGGTCGTGCTGGCCGAGGACGAGCCGGGCTTCGTGGTCAACCGCATCCTGCTGCCGATGATCAACGAAGCGGTCTTCGTGCTGGGCCAGGGCACGGCCAGCATTCCCGATATCGACAAGGGCTGCCGCCTGGGCCTCAACCACCCGATGGGGCCGCTGGAGCTGGCCGATTTCGTCGGGCTCGTACCTGCCTCGATATCGTCAAGGTGCTCTACAACACCACCGGCGACAGCAAGTACCGCCCCGCGCCGCTGCTGGTGAAATATGTCGAGGCCGGCTGGCTCGGCCGCAAGACCGGACGCGGCTTTTACGACTACACCGGCGAAGTGCCGGTTCCGACCCGCTAGCCCAATTTGTGAACCTGCCTCGGTCGGGTCGATCGACAGCCAGATCTAGCCAAAAGATATTGGTTTAGCCGCTTCCGGTGTCGTTTCCTCCGGCCCGAGAAGATGGCAGTTATCCTCTAACTTGAGGTCATAGATTAGTCGTTCAAGCTGGTGAAAGCACGTACGTTTCGAATGGATATAGAGATAGCTTCCGTCAGCGATTATGGCCTTACTCGCCGTTACAAGGAATTCTGAGATTCGCGCCCAAGGCTGGTGGCGCGCGTCGAAGACAAAGATACTCAATCGCCTGACCCCATCTGTTCAATGTCAAACATGTCACGCTTGGCGTTTGCCCGCAAGCTACCGGTCGTGCCGCTGGTTTCCGATCTTGCGCTGGATCAAGAGGTTCAGCGGAGAGTCATTTTTCGGTTTCAAGTGATCAATACGTCGCTTCAGACACGAGTAAATTCTGACAGACCTCTGCGACCGGCATTCTGATTTCCGCTGCGCGCATCTAAAACACGATCTGCTCGTCCGGGTGTGTTCCCCGTCAGCACCAGTGGCACAGATTTGAGGCACATTCACGGTTACGGTTCAGTACAATTGAAGATTGAGAGACGAGCAGGCCAACTGTGGGTGCTGTCCGAGCAAACGCACCTGATTGAAAAGTGGGTAGGCGAGGATAAGTTCATCCTTAGTCGGGCTGCCCAGATATAACTAGGTCGACAGGGCAAAACCCGGCCAGCAGCATGGCACCATCGACCAGCAGCTGAACCAGATAGATCCGCAGCCGAGCTCGCTCGAGCGAGGCTGGAATTGTAAATGAAAGCGCCGTCACGTCAGCAAGCGCCCGGAAGCCATGGTGCCGGTGCAACCCCCTAAGTGAATTCACCAAAGGACTAGCAGGATCAGCGAGCTGACCAAGTGACTATTTGCGCGGAGCAGCAAACCGGGCGATCTCGGTCAGGCCCTGGGCCAGCAGCAGCTCGGCCTGCTGGCTGTTGCCCAGCAGCGCGCGGTGCAACGCGACCAGCTTGTCGACCAGCCGCGACAGGCGGGGCCCGCGCCATTTCTGCAATTGCCGGGCGATGTCCTGCGCCAGTTGCGCCGCGCGCCGCTCCACCGCCAGCAGCAGGCCGACCGGGTTCAGCCCCAGCTCGCGCATCCGCCGCAGTTCCGCCGGCAAGCGCTGTACTTCGCCCGAGAGAACCGCGTTGACGATCGGCATCAGCCCATCATCCTCGGTCCGCGCCCCGATCGCCTCCAGTGCATCTGCGTCAGCGCGGCGCGGGGCCTGCGGCGTGGCATCGAGATAAAGCGCCAGCTTGGTCACTTCGCTGGCCGCGATCCGCGTATCGAGCGCGGCGGCCCGCGCGATCCGTTCGGCCAGATCGCCGCTCAGCGTCACGCCGGCGGCATCGGCCATGGCGCGGATCGCAGTGGAAACGCTGCGCAGGTCGGGTGGGTAGAACATGGCGACCAGCGCATCAGGCCGGTTCGCCAGCAGCTTGGCACTGCGCGACTTGTCGGTGGCGCTGGTTGCCATGACGATCACCGGGCAGGGCTCGCTCTCGCCGCTCAGCAGCACTTCGAGCGCGTCATGGGCCTCGTCGCCGCTAGCGCGGACCAGGATGTGGCGGTTGCCGCCAAACAGCGAATTGGAGCGGGCTTCATCGCCAAGCCGCACCGGATCCTTGCGCAGGTCTGGTCCCGCCAGTTCGATCCGCTCGCCCGGGTCAGGCAGCAGGCTGACCAGCAGCTGCGCCGCATCTTGGATCCCGGCATCATCCTGTCCGCACAGGAAGAACACCCGCGCCTCGCGCACCGCGCGCGGGGCGATCGTCCTGAAATCCTTCTGGGTGGCCTTCACTGCCCGCCCGCTTGGCCTTCGCGCAGCTGCAGCGCCAGGCGCGCGACAATCTTGTCGGCCACTACCTTGGCCAGGTTCTCCAGCGCGGTCTGCTCGGCGGCGATGGTGGCGTATTCGCTGGAGACGACGTCGATCCCGGCGTCGGACCCGGCAGTTGCGTCCAGCACGATCGCGCCGCTGACCGTGTCGACCAGCTGATAGCGCGCGCGCAGCGTCCGGCGCTCGCGGCCGATGGTATCGTTGGACAGCAGGCCGAGGCCTTCAAGCTTGTCATCCAGCCGAACGTCGAGCCGGTAGCGCGGCGTTACCCGGCCAGCCGCCCCGAGGCGATCGACCAGCGCGTTGCGGACCAGCCAGCCGGCCCTGCCCTCGATCGCGGGAACCTCGACTGCCGCCAGTCCCTGCGCCACCTGTCCGCTCGCCCCGCCGGCATACATCGGCTGCAGTCCGCAAGCGGACAGCAGCAGCGCCGCGGCGAGGATGCCGAAAGGCTTCATGCGACGAGATTGACCAGCCGGTCGGGCACCACGATCACTTTCTTCACTGCCTTGCCATCAAGCGCACGCTGCACCTTGTCGCTGGCCAGCGCAAGCGCCTCCAGCTCTTCGCGCGGCAGGCCCTTGGCCACGGTGATCGTGTCGCGCAGCTTGCCAAGCACCTGAATGGCGATGGTTACTTCATCCTCGACCAGCAGGGCCGGATCGACTGCCGGCCAGGCGGCATCGGCGACGATGCCTTCACCGCCGATCGCAGCCCAGGCTTCCTCGGCCAGGTGCGGCATCATCGGGGATACCAGCAGCAGCAGCGTGCGAATCGCGGCCGAACGGCTGGCACTGGGCGCGGCCTTTTCGGTCGCGCCGGTCAGCTCGTAGATCCGCGCGACGGCCTTGTTGAAGCCAAGGGCGGCAATGTCCTGCGTTGCGGCATGGACGGTCTGATGGGTCTTGCGATCTAGCGCCTTGTCCTCGCCCGCCGCGGCGGCATCATACTGGCCGAACAGCCGCCAAAGCCGCTGCACGAAACGCGCGCAACCTTCGATCCCGGCTTCGGACCACGGCAGATCGCGCTCCGGCGGGCTGTCGGAGAGCATGAACCAGCGGACCGCGTCGGCGCCGTACTGGGCAATGATATCGTCGGGATCGACGACATTCTTCTTGCTCTTCGACATCTTGATGACGCGGCCGATCTCGACCGGCTGGCCATCGGCCTTGAGCACCGCGTTCTCGCTGCCGCGATCGACCTCGGCGGGGCTGAAGTAGACCGGCTGGCCGTTCGCGGGATCGATCCGCGAATAGGTTTCGTGCGTCACCATGCCTTGCGTGAACAGGCTGGCGAAAGGCTCCTTCACATCGATCAGGCCGATGTGATTGAGTGCGCGGGTCCAGAACCGGGCGTAGAGCAGATGCAGGATCGCATGCTCGATCCCGCCGATATACTGCTCGACCGGCAGCCACTGCTTGATCACTTCCGGATCAAACGGCTTGTCGCCCGGCTGGCTGGCAAAGCGCAGGAAGTACCATGACGAGTCGACGAAGGTGTCGAGCGTGTCAGTCTCGCGCTCGGCCGGCTTGCCGCACTTGGGGCAGGGGACGTGCTTCCAGGTCGGGTGGCGCAGCAGCGGATTGCCGGGCACGTCGAAGCTGACGTCCTCGGGCAGGGTGACCGGCAGCTGATCCTTGGGCACCGGCACCACGCCGCAGTCGCCGCAGTGGATGAACGGGATCGGCGTGCCCCAATAGCGCTGGCGCGAGACGCCCCAGTCGCGCAGGCGGTACTGTGTCTCGCCCTGGCCCCAGCTGTCGTGGGCGGCCTTGGCGATGATCGCGGCCTTGGCTTCGTCGATGGTCATGCCATCAAGCCATTCGGAATTCACGATCCGGCCCGGACCGGTATAGGCCTCGTCACCCTCGAACTCGGCATCGGTCTGGTCGCCGTCGCTGACCACGCGGGTCACCGGCAGCTCGTACTTGCGGGCAAAGTCGAGGTCGCGCTGGTCGTGCGCCGGGCAGCCGAAGACCGCGCCGGTGCCGTAGTCCATCAGCACGAAGTTGGCGACATAGACCGGCAGGTGCCACGCTTTCTTGAGCGGATGCTCGACCGAATAGCCGGTGAAGAAGCCCTTCTTCTCGGCCGTCTCCAGCTCGGCCGCAGTGGTCCCGCCCTGCTTGCATTCGGCAATGAACGCCGCCAGCTCGGGCGAGTTGGCGGCGATCGCTTGCGCAAACGGATGGTCCGCCGCAATCGCGACGAAGCTTGCCCCGAACATCGTGTCAGGCCGGGTCGTGTAGACCTCAATCCCGTCCTGACTGTCGACGAAGCGGAAGGTGCAGCGCAGGCCTTGCGACTTGCCGATCCAGTTTTCCTGCATCAGCCGGACCTTCTCTGGCCAGTCCTTGAGCTCGCCCAGGCCCGCCAGCAGATCGTCGGCGAACTGGGTGATCTTGAGGAACCACTGGTTGAGCTTGCGCTTCTCGACCAGCGCGCCGCTGCGCCAGCCGCGCCCGTCAATCACCTGCTCGTTGGCCAGCACGGTCATGTCGACCGGGTCCCAGTTGACCGCCGATTCCTTGCGATAGACCAGGCCGGCTGCATAGAGGTCTAGGAACAGTGCCTGCTCCTGGCCGTAATAGTCCGGCCCGCAAGTCGCCAGTTCGCGGCTCCAGTCGAGCGCGAAGCCCAGGCGTTTGAGCTGGGCCTTCATGTTGGCGATATTGTCGCGGGTCCAGCCGCCGGGGTGGACGCCCTTTTCCATCGCGGCGTTTTCCGCCGGCATCCCGAAGGCGTCCCAGCCCATCGGGTGGAGCACTTCAAAGCCCTGCATTCGCTTGGTGCGGGCGAGCACGTCGCCCATGGTGTAGTTGCGGACGTGGCCGATATGGATCCGGCCCGAGGGATAGGGGAACATCTCGAGCACGAAGGAGCGCGGCTTGGCGCTGGCATCATCGGCGCGGAAAGTCTGGCGCTCGTCCCACGCCTGCTGCCAGCGCGAATCGGCGCTGGCCGGATCGAAGCGTCCGGGATCTTGGTTCTGGGTAGTCATGTCCTGCCCTCTAGCCGCTATGCGCGGCTTGTCGAGGGGGCAGGCTCTAGTCAGCCACCGCGCTGCGGCGCAGGTCGCGGGCCTTGGTCAGGATGATGTCTTCCAGCTTCTGGACCGTCGCGGCCTGGACCGGGGCATCAACCCAGACGCCGTTTTGGGAGACCTGGCGGCTGGCGGCAACGCGCAGCGCATCGGCGCGCAGGTCCTGGTCAAGAATGGTGACAGTGACCTTCATCCGCTCGCCCGTGTTGCTCGGGTTGGCGTACCAGTCGGTCACGATTACGCCCCCGTTGCTGTCCGTCTGCAGCATCGGCATGAAGCTCAGCGCTTCGAGGCTGGCGCGCCACAGGTAGCTGTTCACGCCGATCGTGGTGATCTTCGATGCGGCCAGGTCGGCCTTGGGGCGGTCCTTGCCGCCGCAGCTGGCGAGGGCCAGGGCCGCCATGGCGACCAGGCCGACACGGCCGATCCGGGAAAAGGTGCTGTGGCCCGAAGTCATCATGGTCAAGATACGATCCTGTCGCTGTGGCAAGGGTTGCAGCCCCCGCGAAACCTGCGCAGCCTCTATAGCCAAGGCGGCCAAGGCGGCAAGTGCGCATTGGCCGCCAATGCCGTGAACCGCCGCTGAATGTCGGCATCGCCCCAGGCGTTAAGCACGAATTCATGCGGTCGACCGCAGTTAGGGCTTGGATTCCTGGGGCATCCGCGCGAAACTTGCGCGAGTCCCCTATGGACAGTGGAGCATCCGGATCATGAGCGCGAGCACGGCCAGCAGCATGGGCAAGGGGCGTAATGGCGCCGCTTCCGCGCTGCTTATTGCCGGCGCGGTGATCGTGCTGGCCCTGCCCAGTGCAGTTTTGGCGCTATCGGTCGGGATCGGTCCATCACTCGCCAAACCGGCCGTGGAAGCCGACGACAGCGGTTTTCAGCCGGCCCGCGTCGATCCCCGCCTGGCCCGTTCGATCTCGGTCCGCGCGCTGGGCAAGGGCCAGACCTTCCGTTTCACCCCCGGTGCGGCGCCCAGCCGGCTTGACCGCTCCGTGACGGTTGCGGTCCGGGTCGATGGCAACCCGGCGCGGCCGGCCCGCAATGCGCTTGCCACCAGCGAGAGCAGCGGCTTCGGCATTGCCCCTACGGCCTACAGCTTGGGTGTTTCGCGCGGTTACAAGGGTTTTGCCCAGAACGGCGGCCTGGGCGGCGAAATCCGCACGGTTGAAATGCCTGACCTGGCCAGCTTCAAGCCTTCGCCGGGGGCCAAGAGTGATCCTTCGCGCTTCAGCCCGCGGATCGCGCTCGATGGGCGTGAACCCGCCGGCCGCTCACCCCGCACCCTGCAGGGCCAGACCGAGGAAGTGGTCGATCTGGGCGGCTCCTACCGCCTGACCCGCAACCTCAACGTCACGGCCGGGGTGCGCAGCACAACCGACCGTGATCGCCTGGCCCCGCTCAGCGATTCCCGCAAGGATAACCAGGCGGTCTACGTCGGCACCCAGTTCAAGTTCTGACGCCGCTCCTGTTCAGTAAAGAATAGCTATTCGGCACCCTTGTCGACGCAGGGCGGCTTGCCTAGACCTGACGTTACGGATTCCGAACAATGGGAGCGGTCAGATGGCACGAGTGGCAGTGGTTACGGGCGGTACGCGCGGGATTGGCGAGGCGATCTGCCAGCGGCTGAAGCGCCAGGGGCACCAGGTCATCGCCAACTACGCCGGTAACGAAGAAAAGGCCCAGGCCTTCACCGCCGCCACCGGCATTCCCGCCTATCGCTGGGACGTGGGCGATCATGAGGCGACGCTGGAAGGCTGCGCGCGGATCGAGGCTGACTATGGTCCGATCGATATCGTCATCAACAACGCCGGGATCACGCGCGACGGCACGCTTCACCGCATGACGTTCGAAGACTGGAACGAGGTGCTGCGGATCAACCTGGGCGGCTGCTTCAACATGGCCAAGGCAACCTTCCCCGGCATGCGCGAGCGCGGCTGGGGCCGGATCGTCAATATCGGCTCGATCAACGGCCAGGCCGGGCAATACGGTCAGGTTAACTATGCCGCCGCCAAGTCGGGCATCCACGGCTTCACCAAGGCCTTGGCCCAGGAAGGCGCCAAGTTCGGCGTGACCGTCAACGCGATCGCGCCGGGCTATATCGATACCGACATGGTCGCTGCCGTGCCTGCCCCGGTGCTCGAAAAGATCGTTGCCAAGATCCCGGTCGGCCGGCTTGGCATGGCCGAGGAAATCGCTCGCGGCGTCGCTTTCCTGACCAGCGACAACGGCGGCTTCGTGACCGGATCAACCATGTCTATCAACGGCGGCCAGCATATGTATTAATCGGCGAATCAAAGGGTTCGCCGGAGTTTGGCAGCTATGGACAGGATTGCGGCCCAGACCGATTTACGCAAGGCTCACCTGAACGGGGCCCCGGGCGTGCTGGTTTCCGGCCTGGTCTGGCTGGCGACCGGTTTGACCTGGTATCTGGCTGGCCCGAGCGCGGCCTTCGTTTTCCTGTTCTTGGGCGGGGTGGCTATCGCCCCGCTGGCTGCCCTTCTGACCCGCTTTCTGTTCAAGGCACCAGCCGCAACCATCGGCAAGCCGATGGAAAAGATTGCCCTGGTGACGGTACCGATCATCTTGGCCGGCTTCTACATCGCCTGGCGCTGGTTCGGCGTCGTATCGCCCCAGGCGATCCCGATCGTCGCCATCGCCATCGGCCTCAGGTACCTGACCTTCAAGGCGATGTTCGGGACTGGCACCTTCCTGCTGCTGGGCGCTGCCTTCATCCTGATCGGTGGAGCCGCATTCATCTCCAGCATCAGCTTGGCAGGCCCAGCAGCGCTGCTGCTGGGCCTGATCGAGCTGGCGTTTTTCGCTGCCCTCTACCGGACCTGACGCCGACCCGTGGGGGTCGGCACCTGAGCGGCCCCTATTCCACGCTGATCGCGGCGACTTTCCAGCCGCCATTCTCCGAGGCCAGCTGAACCGTTTCGACTGCGCTGCCCTTCTTGCTGTAAGTGGCCTTGAAGGTGATGGTCCAATAGCCGCTGGGCGGGGCCGGACGGAAATTCACTGTCGTCAGTTCACGCGATTGGAGCGTGCCCATTTCGCCGCGCACCTGCTTCGAGGTGTCGGCCCACCAGTCGACCGTGTTGAGCAGCTGGAACGACTTGTGCGTCGCCTGCCAGCTTGCAGTCCAGTCGTTCCGGTCCATCAGTGCCAGGAACTGTCGTGCGGCTTCGACCGCAGCCTGTTCGCTGGCCGGTGTGGCCGATACCGCGGCGGCAGAGGTCAAGGGAATTGTCGGTGCCTGGCCGGAACCGGACAGTGCCGAGAGGGCGAGTAGAGCGAGCGTTGCAGACATGGTCAAACCTCCAATTATCCAGCCGGTGCGGCGCCTGTTGCCGCGTCCTTGAGTTGGCTGGAGGGTCATCTGCGCCGCAGTGGGGTCCGCGGCATCCCCGAAAGGTTTGTCCCCTAGTAATTCGGGGTCCTGCGCCTCGGCCTCGCGCAGCAGCCGGGCGGCTTCGCGGCTGGAGGAGGTATCCATCTTGCGCCGCGCATCGCGCAGCCGTTCGTTGACCGAGTGGACCGAGAGCCCGAGGTGTCGCGCCATTGACTTGGCGTCATAGCCTTGCACCAGCAGGCGCAGCGTTTCCTTCTCCTTCTCGGTGAGGGCGTGATGGCGCGCGGTCATGCCCAGGATGTAGGGCGCGGCCCGACCAGCGGCCACCCCAAATTTTTCGTAGGTTCCGGGCCCGGACTGGCCTTAGAACGCCGCCATGACCACGCCGTTCCATCCTCCAATCAAACGTTCGATCGAGATCGCCGGGCACAAGACCTCGATCAGCCTCGAGCCGCTGTTCTGGGAACTGCTCAAGCAAGCGGCCGCCGCCGAAGGGCTGCCGATCAGCGCGTTGGTGGCGCGGATCGACAGCGAGCGGATTGTTGCGCCGACCCCGCCGGGGCTGGCCGGGGCAGTGCGGGTCTGGCTGGTCGGTTGGCTCGCCTCAAAGCTGAGCGAGGACCAGCCCGCCTAGCGCGGCGCTGCCCAACACGGGCAGCACGCCCCACTTCAGCCGGAACAGCAGCACGGCGCAGAGCAGGCTGAGCGCGGCCGCGCGCCAGTCGAGGTTGGTCCAGACCGGCAGGTCGTCAGCATAGGTCCGGAACAGGACATGGCCGCCAAACCAAAGTGCGAGGTTGCCGATCACCCCGACGACCGAGGCGGTGATGGCGGCCAATGCGCCTTTCAGCCGCACCGCGCGCTCCATGCGCTCGATCCACGGGGCGAAAGCGAAGATCCACAGGAAGCAGGGGGCAAAAGTCACCCAGGTAGTAAGCGCCGCGCCGAGTATCCCGGCCACCAGCGGCGTGAACGGTTCGGGCGCGCGAAAGGCAGCGAGGTAGCCGACGAACTGGGCGACGAGGATCAGCGGTCCGGGCGTGGTTTCGGCCAGGCCCAGCCCGTCGGCCATTTCTCCGGGCTGCAACCAGCCAAAGCCGCTCACCGCCTCCTGCGCCATATAGGCCAGCACCGCATAGGCCCCGCCAAAGGTCACCACGGCGAGCTGCGAGAAGAAGCTCCCGATCTGCCACAACACGTGGTCGCGGCCGAGCAGGGTCAGGACCAGCACCATTGGCAAGGCCCAGACCGTGCCCCACACCAGTACGGCCTTGAGCGAGGCAATCCATGGCCGGGGCGGCAGTGGCGCCGCTTCGCCATCGGGCTTCAGCGCCAGCAGATCAGGCCGCAGCGCGGCAACGGCAAAGCCGATCAGGCCTGCGCCCAATACGACGACCGGAAAGGGCAGAGCGAACAGCGCCAGCGCGAGGAAGGCGGCCAGCGCCAGTCCCTGCTTGAGCCGCGTATCGAGCGCGCGTCCGGCGATCCGCAACAGGGCCTGGATCACCAGCGCCAGCACAGCCGCCTTGATCCCCAGGAACAGCGCGGCAAACCAGCTGAGGTTCGCCGCTGCCGCATAAAGGATCGACAAGGCCAGGATTATCAGCGCGCCGGGGATCACGAACAGCAGTCCTGCTGCCAGCCCGCCACGCCAGCCGTGGAGCTTCCAGCCGATCCAGGTTGCCAGCTGCTGCGCCTCGGGCCCGGGCAGGAAATGACAGAAGTTCAGCGCGTGGAGATATTGCTCCTCGCTGACCCAGCCGCGCTCTTCCACCACTTCGCGGTGCATCAACGCGATCTGGCCGGCCGGACCGCCAAAGCTGAGGCAGCCAATCCGGGCAAATGTCTTGACGAGTTCGTTGAAAGTCGGGTGCGATTGCGCGGTCACGCCATGCTCCATGCCTAATGCATTGCCAGACAGGCAATGCAATTCAGGCAACGCTTGGGCGGACTGGCGCCTGACCGGGAGGTTGCGTGGCCCCGATGCCGCAGGAAATGCTACGGCACCGGGTCGCGGTCAAGGGGTGTCAGGTGAACCTACCAGCCGATGGTGGGTCACTGGCCGGGAAGCTTTCGTCGCTGGCTTCATCGACTGTGTCCCACTTCTTTGGGTCGCTGGCCATCGCCTCTGGACCGGCATTGCGCACCGGGGCGAAGCCCGGCGTGGCCTCGCCGTCGGCAAAGGCGACCGGCGTGGTGGGTTCGGCCTGCCGGGTAGCGTAGCGATACAGGCCGTAGCCGACCGCGCTGGCGGTAATGAGTTTGAGCAGCATGGCGTGGGCTCCTTCATGAGCGGTTGCCCCTGCCTAAGCGCTTTGCCGCCGGCTTGTTCCGGCGAACAGGTCAGTCCCCGCGGACCCGTTCGATTGCCGCGCCCACCAGCGCCAACTTCTCTTCCAGCCGCTCATACCCGCGATCGAGGTGGTAGAGCCGGTGAACCTGGGTTTCACCCTCGGCGGCAAGGCCGGCGATCACCAGGCTCATCGAGGCGCGCAGGTCGGTCGCCATCACTTCGGCCCCGGTCAGCTTCTTGACCCCGTGGACCACGGCGGTGCGGCCCTTGGTTTCGATATGCGCGCCCATGCGGTTGAGTTCGGGCACGTGCATGTAGCGGTTCTCGAAGATCGTCTCGGTCAGCACCGAGCTCCCTTCGGCCAGGCACAACATGGCCATCAGCTGGGCCTGCATGTCAGTCGCAAAGCCCGGGTAAGGCGCGGTCGAGAGCGTTACCGACTTCATCGGCCCGTCGCGCCAGACCTTGATCCCGTCGGCATGGGGCTCAACCTCAACCCCGGCATCGCGCAGTGCCTGCAGCGTTGCGTCCATCTCGTCGGCGACGGCGTGCTTGAGGAACACCTCACCCCCGGTGATCGCCGCCGCGCAGGCGTAGCTTCCCGCCTCGATCCGGTCGCTCATCACGCGGTAAGTCGCGCCGTGGAGGCGCGGGACGCCGTGGATGGTCAGGTCGCTTGTCCCGACCCCCTCGATCTGCGCGCCCATCGCCACCAGCAGCTTGCACAGGTCGACAATCTCGGGCTCGCGCGCTGCGTTGTGCAGCACGGTCTTGCCCGAGGCGAGAACGGCGGCCATCAGCGCGTTCTCGGTCGCGCCGACCGAGACCACCGGGAAGGCATAGCGCCCGCCGGGCAGGCCGCCATCGGGCGCAATCGCACGGACATAGCCCGCAGCCAGCTCGATCGTCGCACCCATGGCTTCCAGCGCCTTGAGGTGCAGGTCGATCGGGCGGTTGCCGATCGCGCAGCCGCCGGGCAGCGAAACGGTCGCCTCGCCCATCCGCGCCAGCATCGGGCCGAGCACCAGGATCGAGGCGCGCATCTTGCGGACCAGCTCGTAAGGCGCGACCGAAGAGGTGATCCGCGGCGCCTCCAGCGTCATCACCCGGCCAAAGTCCTCCGGCCGGCTGCCGGCGATGGTGGTCGAGATGCCGAACTGGTTCAGCAGATGCTGGAACCCGTCGATATCCGCCAGCCGCGGCAGATTGCGCAGCGTCAGCGGCTCGTCCGTCAGCAGCGCGCAGGGCAGCAGCGTCAGCGCGGAGTTCTTGGCGCCCGAGATCGGGATGGTGCCGGACAGGCGCTTGCCGCCCTGAATGATGATCTTGTCCATGACCGCCTGATTTAGCGGGATTGCGGGAACCGGCAAGCGCCGTGCAATGCTATGCACAGGCTGGGGCGCAACTTGCTTGCCAAGGCCCCCGCGCGCCCCTTAACCCTGCCGCAACATCAACATGGTAAACGCGCCGCCATGACCAGCCCTTCGCTCCGCAAGCCGATCAAGAAAGCCGTCTTCCCCGTCGCGGGGCTCGGCACCCGTTTCCTGCCGGCGACCAAGGCGATCCCCAAGGAAATGCTGCCGATCATCGATCGCCCGCTGATCCAGTATGCGGTCGACGAAGCGCGCGAGGCCGGGATCGAGCAGCTGATATTCGTGACCGGCCGCGGCAAGACCGCGATCGTCGAACATTTCGATATGGCCTTTGAGCTGGAAACGACCATGGCCGGGCGCGACAAGTCGCTGGAAGTGCTGGAGCCGACCCGGATCCAGCCCGGCAACCTCGTCACCGTGCGCCAGCAGGTCCCGCTCGGCCTGGGCCACGCGATCTGGTGCGCCCGCGCGATCGTGGGGGACGAACCCTTCGCGATCTTCCTGCCGGACGAACTGATGATTGCGCACCAGGGCTCCACCGGCTGCATGAAGCAGATGGTCGAGGCCTATAACGAACACGGCGGCAACCTGATCTCGGTGCTTGAAGTGCCGGAAGAAGAGGTCTCCTCCTACGGCGTCATCGCCCCGGGCGCGAAGATCAGCGACCGCGTGACCGAGGTGACCGGCCTGGTCGAAAAGCCCAAGCGCGAGGATGCGCCCAGCAACCTGATCATCTCGGGCCGCTATATCCTCCAGCCCGAAGTGATGCGCGTGCTCGAAGGGCAGGCCGCCGGCGCCGGCGGGGAAATCCAGCTGACCGATGCCATGGCCCGGATGATCGGCCAGCAGCCGTTCCACGCCGTGACCTTTGCCGGCCGCCGGTTCGACTGCGGCAGCAAGACCGGCTTTGTCGAAGCCACGCTGGCCCTGGCGCTGGAGCGTGAAGACATGGCCGACGGAGTGCGGGCAATGGCTAAACGGCTGCTGGCGCAAGGCTGAATTTTGCGGCAATCCGCCGCGATGCGGATTGCCCTGTTCGAACCAGAGATTGCCGGCAACGTCGGCGCGGTGATGCGGCTTTGCGCCTGCCTTGGTGCCAGCGTCGATCTGATCGAGCCAATGGGCTTCCCCTGGGATGACCGCCGCGTCCGCCGCGCGGCGATGGACTATATCGATCACGTTGCCGTCACCCGCCACGCCAGCTTCGCCGCGTTCCGCGAAACGCTGGGGCAGAGCCGCCTGGTCCTCTTCACCACCAAGACCGACCAGAACGCTTACGCCTTCGCCTATCGCGCCGATGACGTGCTGCTGTTCGGCAAGGAAAGCGCCGGGGTCACCGCCGAAGTCCTCGCCGCCGCCGATGCACGGGTGCGCCTGCCGATGCGGGCCGAGGTGCGCTCGCTTAACCTCGCGACCTCGGCGGCCTTGGCGCTGGGGGAGGCGCTGCGGCAGACAGGTGGCTTGCCGCCGGGCTAGCCCCGCACCTGCCCGGGCGTAATCCCTTGCCGCGTGCGGTAGGCGCGAATGAAGGCGGTGCTGGAGGCGTAGCCGAGGCGCGTGGCAACAGCGTCTATGGTCAACGCGGGATCGCGCAACAGTGTGTTGGCAAGGGTATCGCGGGCTTCGGCGAGGAGGTCGCGAAAGTCGTGGCCAGCAGCGGCCAGCTCGCGCTGCAAGGTGCGCGGGTGGCGGCCCAGGGCACGGGCGACATTGGCCAGTGATGCGCCCCCCATCGGTAGCAGCGTGTGGATCAGCCGGGTCACAGTCGTCACCACCGCACCGCTCGGCTGCGCGGGAAGGGCATCGAGCAGGGCAGCGGCATAGCTCGCCAGCGCGGCATCGGCACCGGGATTGGCCCGATCGAGATCGGCGGCTGGAAATTCGAACCCGTCAAACACGGCATCGAACTGGACCGGACAGCCGAAGAAGCGGCGGTGCAGTGTGGCCCCGCGCGGCGGCGCATGGGTGAAGTAGACAGCAGTGGGGTGCCAATGTTCGCCCAGCTGCAGGCGAAACAGGTGGACAAAAGCCGCCAGTCCCAGCTCACGCGACTGGCGCTGCGGCGCGGCGGTGCCGATCGCCAGGCCTAACAAGGCAGTGGCGCCCCGGTTGGCCTCCGTCAGGTGGAGGCTGAGGGAATCGCTCATCAGATGGCGGTAACGCTCAATCATCGCCAGCGCGGCGCGGACTGTTGGTTGCTGGCCGAGCACCAGCCCGGCTACCCCCATGTTGGCCAGTCGGCGGCGAGCGGCCAGGCGCAGCCCCAAATCGGGGATGGCGTAGCGCTCCGCCAGGCCATCGAGCAGCCAAGCAACCGTCTCGGCCGGTATGGTCAGATCGGCACGGGCCAGAATCGCCGGGTCAACCCCCACCGTCCACAGCGCCGGATAGGGATCGCCGCCCGCCTCCAGCACAACGGCGGGCAGATCGAGCAGCGCAGTGGCGCGGACCTGAGTGGGGGCGGACATGGGATCAGTGTCGCAAACTATCTATTGTTTGTCACGAAATGATCCGCGATCAGGACATGACCGATGCCGAACACGCCCGGTTCGCTCGCCTCTTCGGCGAATTGGAAGACCATCCGCTGGCCAACAGCGCGGAAGGCGAGCCTGGTATCATCCACATCTGGAAGAGCCCGGAAAGCCCGCCCGAGCGGTATGAGAACGCCTGGCACAACGATGCCACCTGGCGCGAAATCCCGCCGATGGGCGCCGTGCTGCGCTGTGTCGAATGCCCACCAGCGGCAGGGGACACGATGTGGGCCAACATGGAACTGGCTTATGAGCGCCTCCCCGACCGGGTGAAGGAAGACATTGCTGATCTGCGCGCCCGCCACTCGATGGAAGCCAGCTTCATGGCAGCCAAGCCGATCGAAGACCGGCTCGCGATGAAGGCCCGCTTCCCCGATCCGGAGCACCCAGTGGTAAGGACCCATCCTGTTACCGGCAAGAAGTCGCTGTTCGTCAATGGTTTCACAACGCACTTCACCAATTACCACACCGCCAGCCGGGTCCGGGTGGGGCAGGACTTTACGAACGGTTCGGGCGAACTGCTGCGTTACCTGACCAGCCAGGCGGCGATCCCGGAATACCAGGTGCGCTGGCGCTGGACGCCGAACAGCGTGGCGATCTGGGATAACCGCTGCACCCAGCACTATGCCGTGATGGACTATGCGCCCTGCGTGCGCCGGATGAACCGCGCGACGATCATCGGCGACCGTCCGTTCTGACCAGCTATCTGAACTGAATAAAGACAACCGGGAGAATGCCAATGACCTTTTTTGCCGACAGCGTCGGGACCGCCCTGGTCGACGTCAATGCCCTGCCGTGGATCCCCTTTACGCCCTATTCGGACGAGGTGTTCCTCAAGCTGATCAAGATCAACCCGATCAACGGCGAATGGACCACGCTGCTCAAGCTGCCAGCCGGCATGGCGCTGCCCAAGCACCATCATGCCGGTACGGTGCACGTTTACACCGTCGCCGGGCGCTGGCGCTATTTGGAGCATGACTGGGTGGCCGGTCCCGGCTCGATGGTGTTCGAAACCGCAGCGTCGTCGCACACCCCGGTGGCCCTGCCTGAGGCCGAGGTGATCGCGCTCAACATCATCGTCGGGGACTGGAACCTGCTTGATGAGAACGATAATATCATTGCGGTCGAGAACTGGCGCACGATGTTGAAGCGCTATGCCGACTATTGCGCCGCTGCCGGGATCGAGCCGGTCGACGTTACCAGCCAGTCGGGCAACTGATCCGCCATGCCGGCGCGGTTCGAACACGCCCACATCGCCGTTTCTCGCGCCACGCTGCATTGCGTAAGCGCGGGGCCGGCCGATGGCGCGCCGCTGATGCTGCTGCACGGTTGGCCGCAGACCTGGTTCATGTGGCGCGGCGTGATCCCGCTGCTGGCCGAGGCCGGCTATCGCGTGATTGCGCCGGACCTGACCGGACTGGGTGATTCCACGCGCCCGGATGACGGCTATGAGAAGGCCACCATCGCCAAGGACATGACCGAACTGATGACCGCGCTCGGGCATGATCGGTTTGCCGTGATCGCGCATGATTGGGGCGGGCCGGTTGCCTTCTTCCTCGCCGCGCAGTTCGCGCAGCGGGTGCGCGCCATGGCCGTGTTCGACGCACCAGTCCTGGGCGATGGCGGTCCGATCGAACACCACGGCCGCTGGCACTTCGGTTTTCACGCCTTGCCTGGTCTGCCTGAGGCCCTGACCCAGGGTCGCGAGGATACCTACCTGCGCTTCTTCTTCCGCTTTGCCGGAGCCAGCGCCGAGGCGATTGCGGAAGAGGCCCAGGCGGAATATGCCCGCGCCTACAGCCAGCCCGGCGCGATGACCGCCGGCTTCAATTACTATCGCGCCGTGCCGCAGGACATTGCCGCCGTCACTGCTTTTCGTGAGAGTGGCCAGCGGCTGGCCATGCCGCTGCTGATCTATGGCGGCGATCCGGCAACGCGCGGCCGCGGCATGACCGCGCTGGAAAGCTGGGCGCGCGTTGCGGACGATGTCAGCGGCGGTGTTGCCGCGAACTGCGGGCATTGGATCCCGGAAGAGCGGCCGGACTTCGTTGCCAGCGAAGTGCTAAGCTTCCTCGCCGGGGTGCCTGCCTGAGCCGACTAGTCTCGTACCTCAGAGTGCTGCAGGCGTTCGGTCGAACTCGCCGATCACCGCCCGCAGCGTCCCGTCCTCCCGGCACAGCTCCATCAAGAGCGAGGGGTGATCGGCGTCCGGCACGGTCAGCCCGCTTGCCGCGCTGCTGAAGCCTATCGGGCTTCGGCAGGTGCCGATCCAGCGAAGGCGCCAAAGTGCGAAACCGTGACCCTGGTGCCGGGGGCGTTGTCAGTCACTTCCACGATAGCGTCGAGCTGCCCTGCGAGCGCATTGACGATGCCGGTGCCGAGGCCGGCCTTTGCCTCGGCATGGCCGCCCGGCAAGCCGCAGCCGTTATCGACTACGGTGAGCGTCCAGCCCGATGGACTGGCGGCAAATGCCACCTCGATATGGCACGGCTTCTGCTCTGCATCGGGGAAGGCGTGCTTGAGTGAATTGATCACAAGTTCGGTTACGATCAGGCCCACGCTGACCGACTGGTCAGGGCTCATCACGCTGTCGTCCGCAACGACGTCCAGGGTCATCCGGTCCGGATCGGCAATCATCGACGCCCCGATGCTGGCGCACAGATCGAACAGGTAAGGCTTTAGCGCGACATCGCCGGTTGCGGTCGAAGCCAGCAAGCGTTGCAGCGTGGCAATCGACATCACCCGGTGGTGGGCTTCGCGCAGGTGGGCGCGGGCCTCTTCCGATTGCACCCCTTTGACGCGCTGCATCAGGATGCTGGCGATGATCTGCAGGCTGTTGGCGACGCGGTGGTTCAGTTCCTGCAGCAGGACCTGTTTTTCACGGACCAGCGAGGCGTTCTTCAGGGCCTGGTCAAGCGCGGCATTCTGGGCAGCGCGCATGGCGGTGTTGTCCAGGATGGCAAGGACCAGCCGCATGGCATCGTTCTCGACATGGTCAAGCGCATGGGCCGCCAGCATCAATATCCTGTCGGGCTTGCCCGGGCGCTTCAGTTCAAACTCGTAGGCTTCGATGGCAGCATATCCGCCGGCGGTCGCTTCCAGCAGGGTGCGCAGCTGGGGCTTGTCCCACTCTCCCTTGCCCAGCGCGAACAGCGAGGTGCCCACTACGGCCCCGATCGGCAGGTCAAAAGCGCGGCAGAACGTTTCGCTGGCGGCCCTGACCACCAGTTGCTCGTCAAGCAGCAGCAGCGGGGTGACGGACGACACGACCAGCGCCATGCCGAGGCTGCTGGAATTCTTAGGATCAAAGTGCGTAAATAATTCCACGGCCGAAGCCTTCTGAGGCCAGAGGCTCGCACAGCGAAAGCCATACCCGGGTATTGTGGCGCCGCCTGTGACTCGCGGGGCGCTGCGATCATAGCACCGATGGGCGGGATCCCCCCAGTCAATCGGTGGGTGGACTTTCCAGGGACCGCTGCGGCACTGCTTCGATCAGCAGGTTGGCGATCGCGGTCATCAATTGCGCTTCGGCATAGGGCTTTTGCAGGATCAGGCTGTTGGGCACGCCCTCGGCGGTCCAGTTGTCGACGCTTTCACCACTGACATAGAGCACGGCCAGCGAGGGATACCTCTGCCGGGCATGATGCGCGACGGCCCAGCCATCAGGACCAACACCCAAGTTGATGTCTGAGATGAGGCCCTGAAGGTCCGCCGAGTCGTCGATCAGGATCATTGCCGCAGTGCCGCTATTGCACTCGGCCACGGTGTAGCCGCCACCCTTCAGCGTTGCCACCAGACCCATGCGGATCAACGCATCATCTTCAACGACGAGGATTGGTGACACCGCCGACATGATTGTTGGTTCTCCCTGGGGATGTCAAACTCACGGCCCGTGGTTTTGTTGCATGATCGTGCGAAACCGGAACAATCGTTTGCGGGATCAGTTTGCAGATCGTCCTCGGCGCTTCGCGGACCTTGAAGAGCCCAAGTCGCGCTCAGCAGATGTCGAGGAAGAAATCATGAAATACGTCAATCTAGCCGCCCTTGCGGCGATGACCTTGCTGGCCGGTTGCGCAACCTTTCAGTCCAAGCCGGTGATTTCGCAGGCTGACGCAGGCGGAGTGACCTACAGGATCAAGGGTGATCAACTGGAAGACACGGTCGCCTTGGCCCAGGCACATTGTGCGACCTTTGGCCGGACGGCCTTTCAGGAAAGCGTGAGCCGCGGTTCGGGTGACAGCCGGATCGTGCGCTACCTTTGCAACTAACCGCACGCGGATGGGGGCGCGGCCAAGGCAGGCGCCAACTCCCCAATCGCGGCCCGCAGCGCCCCGTGCTCCCGGCTCAGCTCGGTCAGGATCTGGAAGGCCGGCGTCTCCAGCGCGCCGACCGCGAACAGGATGCGCGGGGCGCCGGGGCGCACGCGGTGGAGCGGTGAGGCGGCGCGGGCGCTTTCGGGATCGAGGCCAAGATTGGCGTTGACCGAGGTATCGAGCAGCGGCTCCAGGTCAAACACGCCGCTGATCGAGACGATTCCGGCAATTGAGGTCCTGACCGACGCTGCCGACATGGCAAGTTCCACCGCGATCTGCGCGCCGGCCGAGTGGCCGACCAGGATTAGCGGGGCCTGGTCGGTCAGTTCGGCCAGCACGGGCAGCGCGGCGGCGGCTGCCGCGACGATGCCCATCACGCCCAGCTCGGGGCTGAGCGGATAGTTGATCAGCGCCACATCAAAGCCATCGGCCGCCAGCGGCGGGGCGAGGAAGCGGAAGCCGCTCTTGTCGCGCGATTGCCAGTAGCCGGCGTGGAAATAGGCCACTACCGCGCGGGCCTGTCCCTCTGCCCGGAACAGGTCGAGCGTCTGGCGCGGGTGCGGGCCATAGGGCAGGTCCAGCGCCGGCTGGATCGCTCGCACGGCCAGTTCGCTTTCCGCCGCGTAGCGTTCAAACAGCGCGGCCTGCGACGGGCGAAGCTGCCCGTCGATGTATTCGAACTGGTTGGCGGTGGCGATTGCTGCCTGGGTCACGGGGCGGGGCCTGTGCCTTACCCGGCCCGCGCTGCGATCCACTCATCCACCCGCCGTTCCAGGATCGACAGTGGCTGCGAGCCCGAGGCGATCAGCAGATCGTGGAAGCCCTTGAGATCGAACTTCTGGCCCAGCTTCGCCTCGGCCCGGGCGCGCAGCTCCATGATCTTGATCATGCCGATCTTGTAGCCGGTCGCCTGGCCCGGCAGGGTCAGGTAGCGGCGCACTTCGGAGCGCGAGCGTTCGATCGGCTGGCGGCCGGTGGTGTTCATGTAGGTAACCGCTTGGTCCTCGGTCCAGCCCTTGGCGTGGAGGCCGGTATCGACCACCAGCCGCGCGGCGCGGAACAGTTCGGCATCGAGCCGGAAGAAGTCGGCCGCGATATCTGGATAGGCACCCATTTCCTTGCAGACAGCCTCGGCATAAAGCGCCCAGCCTTCGCCGAAGGCGACATAGCCGGTGACTGAGCGGAACTTCGGCCCGCCCTGCTGGCGCACCTGGATATCGCCCTGGGTATTATGGCCGGGCACCGCCTCGTGGCACATCAGCGTGTACATCGCCGCCGGATCGGGCCGCATGCCGACGAGGTGGACATAGGTCCGCGCCGGGCGCTTGCCATCGGGGCTGGGCTGGCTGGCATGGGCCGCGCCGCCCGGCACTTCGGAAAAGGCCGGTTCGCGCACCACTTCGATGCCATAGACCGGCAGCTGGCCGAAATAGCCGGGCAGGAGGGTGCGGGTCTTCTGGACGAACTCATTCGCGTTCTTCAGGTATTCGGCGCGGGTCTCGTCGGTGAAGGGCTGCGGCGGGTAGAGCCGCTTGCGCTCGGCATAGAAGGCGTGGCGATCGGCAAAGCCGGCCTGGCGGGCTAGGGCATCCTGCTCGGCCTCGATCCGGGCGACTTCCTTGAGGCCGATCGCGTGGATCTGCTCGGCGGTGAGGTCGGTCGTGGTGACCAGCTTCAGCTCGTTGGCATAATAAGCCCGGCCGCCTGGCAGGGTCAGCGCGCCAACCTTGCCGCTGGGCGCCTTGGGCAGGCTGGCCTTGGCCCAGGCGATGATCCGGCAATAGGCGGGCTTGAGGGCGATGATCGCGTCCTTTGCCTCGGCCAGATGCTGATCGGCCTCGGCCTGGGTCAGCTTGCCGCTGGCGACCAGCGCGGCGGTCTTGGCCTTCACATCGGCCCACAGCGCCGCGTCGGGACCCTCACCATAGGGCGCGCCGCTGGTCAGCTTTTCGCTGCTGGAAATGATCGTTTCGATCTGGAACTTCGGGGCGCGGATCCCGGCCTTCTCGCTCGCCTTGGTGCGGGCCAGGGCCAGGTCGAGCACGGCCGGCATGCCGCGCAGGCGGGCGATATAGTTCTTGAGGTCCGTCGCGTCGGCCACGGAGTGCGTGTTGATCAGGAAGTCCGGCAGCTGGCTGTGCGCCGAATAGAGCCGCGAATAGAACGGCGGGCGGTACCTGCGGTTCATGTTGGAGAGCACGGCGCGATCCGCTTCCAGCGTCCAGATGTCATAATTCACCTGACCTGCGGGGGAGAGCGCGGCCCGGTTGAAGCGCTCCTTCATCCGCGCCACGCTGGCCAGGCGCCAGCGGACCTGGGCATCGGCGGCAGCATCGCTGATGTCATTCCACTTGTCCCCGCCGTCCTTGATGCCAAGCCGGGTGGCGAGCTGCGGCTGGGTCTTCACATATTCGACGAATTCCTCGTCAAGGAACCGGGTCAGCGCGGCGGTTGCATTGGCGCTGGGGGAGAGCGGCGGGGGCGGCGGGGCGCTCTGGGCGGACAGCCCGGTCGAGGCAAACAGGGCGAGCGTGGCGGCCATCAGGCCGGCGGAAAGCTTGGTCATGTCGGTTCAGTCCCCTTCGTGCAGCGCGCAATGTGGAGCGCCGCTCGGTTTCAGTGAAGCTGGTATTGAGGCTAGCCTTTAGCCGCGATCCTGCCAATCGCCCTTCCGCTTCGACCAAGGGCGATCTAAGCCGGGTGGCGATGACCCTGATCGCCTTCAACAAGCCGATGAACGTGCTCTCGCAGTTCACCGACGCCGGGACAGCGGGTTCGCCGCGGGCGACGCTGTCGGACTATATCGACCTGCCAGGCGTCTATCCGGCCGGGCGGCTGGACCGGGATAGCGAGGGCCTGCTGCTGCTGACCGACGATGGCCGCCTGCAGGCGCGGATTGCTGATCCGCAGTTCAAGCTAGCCAAGACCTACCTGGTCCAGGTGGAAGGGACGATTGGCGAAGAAGCCCTGGCCGCGCTGCGCCGGGGCGTGCGACTCAACGACGGGCTGACCCGCCCCGCCGGGGCCGAGGGAATCGACCCGCCCCAGCTCTGGGCGCGCGATCCGCCGGTGCGCTTTCGCAAGACCGTACCCGATTCTTGGTTGCGCCTGACGATCAGCGAAGGCCGCAACCGCCAGGTCCGGCGGATGACCGCCGCGGTCGGCCTGCCCACGCTGCGGCTGGTGCGCTGGGCGATCGGTGACTGGTCGCTTGACGGGCTGGCACCGGGGGAATGGCGCGCGGTCGATTGACCGGGTGCCAGCGCATTTCCTTCACACCTTGGCCTTACCAGGAAAGGGCCGCCCGGCGACCGGCCTTGTCTTTCCTCGCCCGATCAAAGGAACGCCGTGCCCCAGGCCCGCTTCGCACAGCAGTGCGACCGTCTCTCCCAAACTGTCGACAAGACCCTGCACGACCGCCTGATCTGGGAGCGGACCGAGGCACCGATCCTGGCCGGGCTGGTAGCGCTCGCCCATGCGGCACTCGACGGGCGCGACGAATTCGAACTGGCCGAGGAAGGCGCGACCACTGCGGTCAAGCGCTTCGTGCTCAAGGTCCATGGCAACCGCGTGGCCGCCCTGTCGCTGCGCCTGTTCGAGGGCCGGGCCGAACTGCAGGTCCAGGCGATCGACCGCAGCCCCTATCAGGTCGCGGCCGGGGCGGTGCTGGCCACGCCTTTCGCCGGAATCGACGCCGCCTGGATGGCCACCAGCCTGGACGAGCTGTTCACACCCGCTTCGACTGGATCAGCTGGCTTGCCAGCATTCCCGGCATCCCCGCCGACTGGGGTAACCAAACCGCCGCAGCCCCCGAGCCTGAGGACGAGGCACTGCCGCTCGCGGCCTAGGGTTCCCGGTCCGGTGTACTGGTGCACCGGGGCAGCGGAACAGCGGCGGCCGTGGCTCTGGCCTGATGGCGGGCCAGGCGGCTATCCGGGTTGCGCCGTGACGCTACCCGGGAGAGCCGCCGATGGACATGATGGAAGCTGCCCGCTTGCTGGTCTTTTCCGGATCAGCGGCGATGTTTTTCTCGACCCTGCTGGGTGTGGCCATGCTGATCCCGATGCAGCCATGGGGGCGGCACCTGGCCAAGGGACTCAATTATCTCCAGATCGGCGCCGCGCATCTTGACTGGATCATGCTGGGCTTGATGCAGGCACTGGCGGCGGGGCTGATCGTGCTGTTTGCACTGAAGCCGGCGGCCTGGGTCGTCTGGGCGATGATCGCGGGCGGCTGGCTCAATCCGCTACCCTATATTTTCCGCGCCTTCGGGGTCGATGCCTTCGCCCTGGCCGGCGGCCCGCTGCAACGCGCAGCAGCACTGCTCGGCGCCGTCAGCGCCACCCTGATCGTCGTCAGCTGGGCCATGCTCCTTCCCGCCGCCTGGCGAGCCTGGGGCTGAGCCCGATCAGCGCGCGGTAAAGCGCAGCGGCAAGGTCTTCAGCCCGCCGACGAAGGTGCTCTTGGCGCGGCGTGGTTCGCCGGCGAGTTCGATTGATTCGATCCGGTCGAGCAGCGCCTCGAACAGCAGCCGCATTTCTAGCCGGGCTAGGTGCAGCCCCAGGCACTGGTGCGCACCGGCGCCAAAGGCCAGGTGCCGGGTCTGGTCGCGGGTCACGTCGAACTTGCGCGGATTGTCGAACTGGTCGGGATCGTGGTTGGCGGCGACATAGTTGATCATCAGCCAGTCGCCCTTGGCGATCTTCACGCCCGACAGCTCCACATCCTCGTTCGCCATGCGCATGAAGTGCTGCACCGGCGTGGTCCAGCGGATCGCTTCCTCGACGATATTGGGCAGCAGGTTGCGGTCAGCCTTCACCTTGGCGAACTGCTCCGGGTCGCGGGCGAGGGCGAGCATCGCCCCGGCGGTGCTGGCGCTGGTCGTGTCGTGCCCGGCGCTGGCGGTGATGATGTAATAGCCGGCGCGGTCGCGGGCCGAGATCGGCTCGCCGTCGATCTTGGCCGTGGCCAGGATCGTCGCGACATCATCGGTCGGGTTGGCGCGGCGCTGGGCGGCCAGGCCTTCGAAATAGGTCTCGAACTCGGCCACGGCCCCGAACACGATCTGGCTGATCATTTCGGGCGTCATCTCGGCCATGCCGCTCTTGGACAGGTCCTCGTCCTGCCCGCCGAACATCTGCTGGGTCAGGAACAGCATCTTCGGCTCGTCTTCCTCGGGCACGCCAAGAATCTGCATGACGACATGGAGCGGGTAGGGCGCGGCCACGTGGGTGACAAAGTCGGCTTCCGGACCCGCCGCGATGAAGCGCTCGGCCGTGGCCTTGGCCAGCTCACGAATGCGGCCCTCCAGCGTGCGCAGGTTCTTGGGCATGAACCAGTCCTGCGTCAGCCGGCGCAGCTTGGGGTGCTTGGGGGCATCAAGCGCGACCAGCGAGGAGACCAGGTTGGGGCTCTCCTCGCCCTGTCTGGCGGTCACCTCGCGGGCCAGCTTCTCGCCGGCCTTGTTCGTGAAGACTGTTGGCCGCGGGGCATTGAGGAAGGTCGCATTGTCCTTCGAGATCCGCATCACGTCGTCATACTTGGTGACCAGCCAGAACGGCTCGTGATCGTCAGTCGGGCTTTCGATCCGCACCACCGGGGTATCGGCCCGCAGCCGGTCGAACACGTCGAGCACCGTGTTCCAGTCGGCATAGGATTTGGGATCGAGTACCGCGATCGCATCGGCGGGGCTGGCGACAGGACCGGTCATCGCTTCAGCCCTGCGCCTGCGCGGCTTCGTAGGCCGCCTTGTACTCATCGCGCAGCAGCCGCTTGTAGAGCTTGCCCGTCAGCTCGCGGGGCAGCTGCTCGCGGAAGTCGATCTGGCGCGGCATCTTCACGCGGCTGAGCTGGCCCGCCAGGTACTCGCGGATCTCATCGGCCAGCGCCTCGCCGGCCTGGCTCATGTCGAGCGGCTGGATCACGGCCACGACCTTCTCACCCATTTCCGGATCGGGCGCGCCGATCACGGCAGCGTCGGCCACCTTGGGGTGGGTGACCAGCAGGTTCTCGATCTCCTGCGGGTAGATGTTGACCCCGCCCGAGATGATCATGAAGCTCTTGCGGTCGGTCAGGAACAGGTAGCCGTCCTCGTCCTGGTAACCGACATCGCCCAGGCTCGACCAGCCGTGCTTGTTGCGGGCATCGCGGGTCTTTTCGGGATCGTTGTGGTACTCGAAGGGCACCATGCCTTCGGTCGGTTCGAAGAAGATCTGGCCCTCGGTGCCGCGCGGCACTTCGTTGCCGTCCTCGTCGCAGACGCGGATGATCCCGGTCAGCGCCTTGCCGACCGTGCCAGGCTTGGTCAGCCATTCCGGGCTGGTGACAAAGGTAAAGCCGTTGCCTTCGGTCCCGGCGTAATATTCGTAGATTACCGGGCCCCACCACTCGATCATCGCCTGCTTGACCGGCACCGGGCAGGGTGCCGCGGCGTGGATCGCGCACTTCATGGTCGAAGTATCATATTTCTTGCGGACCTCTTCGGGCAGCTTGAGCATGCGGACGAAGTGCGTCGGCACGAACTGGCTGTCGGTAATCTTGTACTTCTCGATCGCGGCCAGCGCGGCTTCGGGATCGAACTTTTCCATCACCACCACGGTGCCGCCGATCTTCTGCACGGTCATCGACCAGCGCAGCGGTGCGGCATGATAGAGCGGGGCCGGAGTCAGGTAGACGGCATCGGGCTTGATCCCGAAGGCCATCAGGATCAGCCCGACCAGGGCGTTGGCCTGATCAATCGCCGGGTCTTCGGGCAGCGGGATCTTCACCCCCTTGGGGCGGCCGGTCGTGCCGGAGGAATAGAGCATGTCGACCCCGGCGCGCTCGTCGGCGATTCGCGTGTCCGGCATGGCGGCCAGGGCATCCTCGGCCGACATCGGCCCGGGCGTGTCGAAGCGCAGCTGCTCGACCGGCGCCAGCTTTGCCACTTCATCGAGCGTCGGGGCGAGATAGGCCGATCCGAACAGGATCTTCGCGCCGCTGTCTTCCAGGATATAGGCGATCTCGGGCGGGGTCAGGCGGCTGGAGATGCCGACATAGTGCACGCCCGAGCGCTGGAAGCCCCAGGTCAGGCAGAAGAACCAGGGGTGGTTTTCCATGCAGATGGCGACCGTATCGCCGATCTTGATTCCGCGGCTGCGCAGCAGCTGGGCTACCTGGTTGGACCGGCGGTCAAGCTCGGCAAAGGTGATCGTCTCGCCGCTGCTGGCCATGATGATCGCGGGACGGTCGGGATTGGTCTTGGCGTGGATCGACGGGTGCATCGGGAATCACTCTCCAGTGGTGGCAGTTACCATCCGGGCGTGACTTTTAACCGGTCGATTAAACCGGGCAAGGGCAAAAGGATGCTGCGGCGCGTTCCGGCAAAGAAAAAGGGCGGCGGTTGCCCGCCGCCCTGCTTCCTGTGCCGTGGGATGGGCTGCTTACTTGCTGCCGCCCTTGGCCGTTTCGCCGTCGTCGTCCTTGGCGGCGAGGGTGCCGGCCCAGGCATCGCCCTGCATGTAGGGGACCGGGTTGACGGCAGTGCCGGCGATGCGGACTTCATAGTGCAGGTGCGGGCCGGTCGAACGACCGGTCGAACCGACATAGCCGATCAGATCACCCTTCTTGACGACCTGACCTTCGGCGACGTTGAGGCGCGAGAGGTGGCCATAGCGGGTTTCGAGCTGCGCGCCGTGATCGAGCGAGATGAACAGGCCGTAGCTGGAGAACCAGTCAGCGCGGGTCACCACGGCATCGGCGGTGGCATAGATCGGGGTGCCGATCGGGCTGGCGAGATCAATGCCCTTGTGGCCGCGGCGGCCGCCGAGCACCGGGTTGGTGCGCATGCCGAAACCGCTGGTCAGCGCAGCGCCTTCAAGCGGCATCCGCGAAGGGATCGAAACGGCGCGGGGACGAGCGACCGGAACCGAAGCGACCGAAGTGCCGTTCCACGATGCGAAGAGACGGCGGAATTCGTCATCACCGCCGCGAGTGCCCGACTTGGCAGTCTGGGCTTCGCGCAGCGGAGCAGCGATATCGGCTGCGGTCGCGCTGGCGTTAGCGAGAGCGGGGGTGGCAAGACCAAGGCTGGCAAGCGCGGCAACGGTGCCGATCATGCTGCGAACCTTGGCAAAAATCGAAAAACCGACCACTTAAGAACCTTGCAGTTAAGCGGGCCAATCGTTGCCGATCAGTCCACCCGGACCCTGTTTGCATTGCCTGCCACAAAGGCCCGCAACCCGATTATGTGAGATGGTCGGAACCCCCCGCCGTCTCGTTGGGTTGGTTAAAGCTGCGTCACGGCGATGTCGCAACCCCTGCGTAGAAAGAGCGCGATAAACCGGCAGCGAGACGCGCTGAGTCGTTGAACGGCGGCTTAACGGACCCCCGGAAATGAGTCGCCACCAAGGATTTCCATAGGATTTCCGCGGAATCGCCGCGGGATTCGCAAACTGCGGCGAAATGTTTTGTCCCGAATCGGACGTGGGCGATTTCGTCGTCAAGGATTCGTTCGAGGATTCGCGCGCCGGTTTCGTCGCCCAGGCTGCGGATTCGCGCGAGCGTGGCCGGTGTCACATCCAGCCCGCGGGCCTCGAGCACCATCGGCACCACGGCGAGCCGCGCCGCAACATCGTGGCGCGTCTCAAAGGCCGCGTCCCACAGTCCGTCATGGGCCGGCAGCGCGCCGTAATGCGATCCCAGGCTGCGCAGCCGCCGGGCCAGCAAGGCAAAATGCATCGCCTCGTCCGCGGCGACCGAAAGGAAGTCGGAGACGAATTCCGGCCCCATCTCGGCCCCGAACCGCCCGGCCATGTCGAGCGCCAGGTCGATTGCGACGAACTCGATGTGGGCGAGCGAATGCCAAAGTGCGATCCGTCCGCGTTCCGAGCCGGCCTTGTTGCGCTTGGGCATCTGACTGGGTGGCAGCAGCTCCGGATGGGCCGGCCGTGCCGGGCGATCGGGCATGGCGCAGTCAAAGGTGAGGGCCAGCCGGCCCGCCGCCCAGTCGCGCGCAACGGCGCGGGCGGCGAAGGCCTTATCATTAGGCGCTGCGGTCAGCAGGGCGGCACGGATCGCCGCGGCAACAGTCGTCACAATGCTTGGGCAGCAGCCAGTACTTCGGCGGCGTGGCCCTTGACCTTAACTGGGCTCCAGACCTGGGCCACCTTGCCATCGGCACCGACCAGCACGGTCGAGCGGACCATGCCCATATAGGCGCGGCCATACATCGACTTTTCGGTCCAGAAACCCAGCGCGTCGGACAGGCCGCCCTCCTCGGGATCGCTGGCCAGCGGCGCGGTCAGACCATGCTTGGCAATGAACTTCTCG
>JAJTFU010000210.1 GCA_021299075.1 Novosphingobium sp.
GCCGGCTCCATTAAATATGGATATTAGATATCCGAATTGAGTCGCGAAAGGAAGCATGACCATGTCCAAGCCTGACCGGATCGATCGCCTGGCGCAAGCTTTGGTGCTTATCGCAGCGCTGTTCGCCCTGGCCAACGGTCTGGTCATGCTGGTCACGCCGCTGGGCTGGTACGACCTGGTCGGCACGGTCAAGGCGACCGGACCGGCCAATGCGCACTTCATCCGCGATATCGGCCTGGCCTTCCTGCTCAGCGCCGCGCTGCTGGGCTATGGCGGGAGCAACCTGGCGCTGCGCTGGGGCGCGGCGCTGGCGGGGGCGGGGTGGCTGCTGGCCCATGGCCTGCTGCACATCTGGGAAGTGCTGGCCGGGATCTGCGCCGCCAGCATCTTCTGGCAGGAAGCGCCCGGCACGCTTGGCCCGCCGCTGCTGGCGCTGGCCGGGATTGGCCTGATGCTGGCCCGCCAGCGGATCGCCCCCTTCCCGCTGCCGGGTAGGCTGTTCGTGCGGACCATGGATGGAATCGCGCCGGGCGAGACCGAGTACGTCCACCGGGTCGCCGCGCTGCCGGGCGGGGCGCTGGAAAAGCTCCAGCATTTCATGCCCGCCTCCAGCCACCGCCATGCCGCCCCAGCCGATCTCTTCGCCATGGCCCGGATCGGCGCGACCCGGGCCGAGGACTGCGGGCCCTGCACGCTGATTGCTGCGCGCTGGGCGCTGCACGATGGCGTGCCGCGCGCGGTGGTCCAGGCGGCGCTCGACGGGGCGCTGCCAGCGGGTGACCTGGCCGATGCCTATGCTTTTGGCCGAGCTGTCGCACTGGGCCATCCAGACAGCGGCGTGCGGGGCAGCGCGATCGCGATCCGCCATGGTACTGCGGTGCGCGACGAGCTGGCGCTGAGCGTCGCCATGGTTCGGGTCTATCCGGCGCTGAAGCGCGGGCTGGGCATTGCGCAAAGCTGTTCGGCCGTGCCGCTGAAAATCTGAAGGGAAGCAATCATGTCACAAGTCCTGTTGATGCTGGCCGGCCTGCTCGGCCTCGCTGTGGCAGCCGTTCACAGCTACATGGGGCAGGTCCGCGTGATCGCCCCCGCCAAGTTTGCCGGCAAGGTGCAGCGCGGCATGGCCCAGGCGATCTGGCATTTCAGTTCGCTGGTCTGGGCTGCCTCGGCGCTGGTCTTCCTCTACGCGGCGCTCAATCTTGCGGGTGCGGCGCGATGGCCGGTGGTCGGACTGGCCACTCTGCCGCTGGCCTATGGCATGATCGCTAATGCCTGGATCACCCGCGGGCGCCACTTTGGGTGGGTGATGCTGGCGCTGGTGATCGCGCTGGCCCTGGCCGGCGGATCGGGCCGGTTCGACTAGTATCTCGCACCCGCAGCATAAGCGCTTGACACGCCGCCAGCATCGGGCAGTCTGGCGCAAATGGGTCAGGGCGTTCCGGTATTTGATGAGATGCTCACCGCGGGCGGCGGGGTCCGCCCGGGCTATGCCGGTTACTGCGAGTGGTACGACGCCCAGGACCCGGCCTGGCTGAAGCGCAAGAGCGCCGAGGCGGAGAACTTCTTCCGCCGCACCGGCATCACCTTCAACGTCTATGGCGACGATGCCGGGGAAGAGCGGCTGATCCCGTTCGACATGGTCCCGCGGATCGTGACGGCGAACGAGTGGCGCAAGCTCAGCCGCGGGATCGAGCAGCGGGTGCGGGCGATCAATGCCTTCCTGCATGACATCTATCACCGCCAGGAGATCGTCCGCGCCGGGCGGGTACCGCAGCGGCTGATCGCTGAGAACGCGGCCTGGCTGCCGCAGATGGTCGGCTTCGTGCCGCCGGGCGGGGTCTATACCCACATCGTCGGGATCGACCTGGTGCGGACCGGGCCGGACGAGTTCATGGTGCTGGAAGACAATGCCCGCACCCCCTCGGGCGTGTCCTATATGCTCGAGAACCGCGAAACGATGATGGCGATGTTCCCGGAGCTGTTCACCAAGGTGAAGGTGGCGCCGGTGCAGGACTATCCGCGCCGCCTGGCCCGCAGTCTGGCTGCCTGCGCCCCGGCCGCTGCGGGAAGCCGCCCGACCGTGGCAGTGCTGACGCCGGGGATCTACAACTCGGCCTATTTCGAGCATGCCTTCCTGGCCGACCAGATGGGCGCCGAACTGGTTGAGGGCAGCGACTTGCGCGTAGTCGATGGCCGCGTCGCGATGCGCACCACGCGGGGGTATGAGCCGATCGACGTGCTCTACCGCCGGGTCGATGACGAGTACCTCGATCCGCTGACCTTCAATCCCAACTCGGCGCTGGGCGTGCCGGGGATCATGGACATCTACCGCGCCGGCGGCATCACCATCGCCAATGCGCCAGGCACCGGGATTGCCGATGACAAGGCGATCTACTCCTTCATGCCCGAGATCGTGGAGTTCTACACCGGCGAGAAGCCGATCCTGCAGAACGTGCCGACCTGGCGCTGCGCCGAGAAGGACAGTCTGGCCTATGTGCTCGACAACCTGGCCGAGCTGGTGGTCAAGGAAGTCCACGGTTCGGGCGGCTATGGCATGCTGATCGGGCCAACCAGCTCGCGCTCGGAAATTGCCGCTTTCGCTGCCAAGCTGCGCGCCCGGCCGGAAAACTACATCGCCCAGCCCACCCTGCCGTCAAACTGCGGGCCAAGCCGGACAACTACATCGCCCAGCCCACGCTCGCGCTGTCGACCGTGCCGATCCTGACCCGCGCCGGGCTGGCCCCGCGCCATGTCGATCTGCGGCCCTTCGTGCTGGTCAGCCCCAAGGGGATCGACATCACGCCGGGCGGGCTGACGCGGGTGGCGCTCAAGAAGGGGTCCCTGGTGGTCAACTCGTCGCAGGGCGGCGGGACCAAGGACACCTGGGTCTTGGAGGACTAGCGGCGTGCTGGGCAGAACCGCCAACGGGGTGTTCTGGATGGCCCGCTACCTCGAGCGGGCGGAGAATACCGCGCGCCTGCTCGATGCCGGCTTCCGCATGGCGCTGACCCGCGATGTGCTGACGGCCGAGGCGGAATGGCGCTCGGTGATCTCGACGGTGGGGCAGACCTGCGCTTTCGAGGCGGTGCACGGCCAGGCCTATACCGGCGACAAGGTCTGGAACTTCCTGCTGCGCGACAAGGCCAATCCCGGCTCGGTCCTGGCCATGATCGAAGGGGCGCGGACCAATGCCCGCTCGGTCCGCACGGCCTTGACCCGCGAGGTCTGGGAAGCGGTCAACGAAAGCTGGATGCTGCTGTCGGAATGGCTGGCCCGCCCGGTGAAAGAGGCGATGCTCGGTCAGGTCCTGGGGGCGATCCGGCGGCAGATGACGCTGGTCCGCGGGGCGATGGACGGCACCATGCTGCGCAACGAAGTGCACAACTTCATGCGGATCGGTACCTTCATCGAGCGTGCCGACAACACCGCCCGCATCCTCGACGTGAAGTACTATGTCCTGCTGCCCTCGATCGCCTGGGTCGGCTCCAGCCTCGACAATGTGCAGTGGGAATCGGTGCTGCGCTCGGTCGCGGGGGACCGGGCCTATCGCTGGCTCAATGCCGGATCGATGGACCCGCGCGGGATTGCCCAGTTCCTGATCCTCGACCAGCGCTTCCCGCGCAGCTTGCATTTCTGCATCGACAAGATCCGCAGCAACCTGCGCGGGCTGGCACATGAATACGGGCAAGAGACCGGCGCACACGAGCTGCTGCGCGGCCTTGGCACCCAATTCCATGACGCCACGATCGAGAGCATTGTCGAGGCCGGGCTCCACGAGTTCATTACTGAGTTCATCGCCTGCAACCAGCAGGTCGCCCAGGCGATCGAGCGCGAATACCGGTTTTACGCCTGATGCGTCTGAAGATCGCCCACACCACGCATTACCTGTTCGGCCAGCCGGTCAGCCACGGGCTGCAGCGGCTCCGGCTTTCGCCCAAGACCACCCAGGGGCAGAAGGTGCTCGCCTGGCAGATGACTTACGAGGGCGCGATCGAACAGGCGCGGTTCGAAGATCACAACCACAACCATGTCGTGCTGGTCTCGGTCGTGCCCGGGGTCAGCGAGGTGACGATCCGCTGCGAAGGAGTGGTCGCCACGGCGGACAACCACGGCGTGATCGGCCACCATTCGGGGCACATGCCGCTGTGGGCCTTTCTGTCGCAGTCCCCGCTGACCCGGCCCGGTCCCAAGGTGCGCGCCATCATGAGCGGACTGGACGTCCCGCGCGAGGAGACCGTCCCGCTGCTCCACCGGCTGTCCACGCTGGTGCGTGAGGCGATCGATTACATTCCGGGTGAAACCTCGGTCCAGACCACCGCCGAGGAGGCCGCCACCTTGGGTGCCGGGGTGTGCCAGGACCACGCGCATGTCTTCATCGGCGCCGCCCGCGCGCTCGGCCGGCCGGCGCGCTATGTCTCGGGCTACCTGATGATGGATGACCGGGTGGAGCAGGAAGCCAGCCACGCCTGGGCCGAGGTCCATGTCGATGGCCTCGGCTGGGTCGGCTTCGACGTCGCCAACGGGATCAGCCCCGACGAACGTTATGTCCGCGTAGCGACCGGGCGCGACTATGCCGAGGCGGCGCCAGTCACCGGCCTCTCATGGGGAGCGGGGGAAACCCGGCTGGCCGTGACGCTGGCAGTTGAACAACAGCACCAGGAACAGTAGGCGCTGACTATCACGGGCCGGCCAGAGGGGATCGCCGCTTGACCTATTGCGTCGGAATGCTGCTCGACAAGGGGCTGGTGTTGATGAGCGACACCCGCACCAATTCGGGCGTCGACAACATCTCCGTGTTCCGCAAGATGCACTGCTGGTCGGTGCCGGGCGAGCGGATGATCGCGATCATGACTGCGGGCAACCTGGCAACGACCCAGGGCGTGATCAGCCAGATCGAAGAGCGCAACAAGGCCCATGCAGAGCGGCACAATTCGCTGCTTGAGGTGGAAACGATGTTCCAGGCTGCCAGCCTGGTGGGCAAGCTGCTGCGCGACACGATCGCAGCCAGTACGGCCCAGAACGGTGAGGAAGCCGCCAGCACCTTTACCGCGTCGATCATCGTTGCCGGCCAGATCAAGGGCGGGCAGCCGCGGCTGTTCCTGATCTATCCGGAAGGCAACTTTATCGAGGCCAGCTTCGATACGCCCTTCTTCCAGATCGGCGAGACGAAATACGGCCGCCCCATCATCTTGCGCGGCTATGATCGCGACATGAGCTTCGAGGATGCGGTCAAGCTGCTGATGGTCAGCTTCGATTCTACCATCAAGGCCAACCTGTCGGTCGGCCTGCCGCTTGATCTGCTGGTGATCGAACGGGACCGCTTCGAGCCGGCCCACCAACGCCGGATCGCCGCCGACGACCCCTACTATCGGTCTGTCTCCGCCGGATGGAGCGAGGCATTGAAAAACGCCTTCCACGCACTACCTGATTACAGCTTTTATCAGGACTAGATTGCGCGGGAGGTTACTATTCTTGCGTCAATACAGTATTTGGACGATACTGAGCCGCTAGGTTTGGATGCTTCGGGGCTAAAAATGCGATTCGGTGAAATGGAGGCCCCCCTGCCGGCGCTGATCGAGCTCAGCGCCATGGCGATGTGCGTCACGAACCCGCGTCTGCACGACAATCCGGTGTTCGAAGTGGTCAATTACAAGAAGGATGGCACCCCGTTTCGCAATGCGGTGATGGTGGCCCCGATGTTCGATGAGAACGGCGAAGTCAGCTTTTTCCTGGGTTCGCAGGTCGAGATTCCTGAGCCCAAGATCGATAACGGCATGGCGGAGCGGCGCGAGGCTGCGCAACAGCGCATCGCCGGCCTGACCCCGCGCCAGCGCGAGATCCTGGAACTGATGGCGGGCGGCCAGCTCAACAAGCAGATCGCCTATGCGCTCGACCTGTCGGAAAAGACGGTCAAGATGCACCGTGCGCTGCTGCTGCAGCGGCTTGGCGTCGGCACTTCGGCCGATGCCGTCCGCCTGGCGGTTGAAGCCGGTCTCTGACCTTTCCGACCTGTCCTAAAGACCATAACCTTAAGTCCGTATGGTGACTTTGGGGGCGTTGCGGCAAAAAGTGTTCAGAGACACACAGCGGTCTCCGTCTTGCTGCTGCGGCCTACCCAACCACCCCCTCCCATGGGCCTGGTAGCAAGCGAGGAAGCAGGTCCGGCAACGGGTCGCGCCCAACTGCACTGGCGCCGGACCTGCTTCCCTCCAATTTCAGCGACAGAACCCGGAACCCGATAGCTCCACGTGCAAGTGGTCGCGGTGGGCCGCATTATAGGCCGGGCCCAGGACCGTCCCAAAGCGCTTGCAGGCACTCTGGTGCACTATGCTTAGGAACTGCCGCTCTTCGCGCGATCCGGCATACCAGTCATCGAGCACGGAAATCCGGCGACCATCGGCCAGGATGAAGGCGGACACGTCGATTGCGCCGGCCGTCGCGTGGGCACTGCGCCGATCGCTGCCGGCCACGTTGCGGCAGGCATAGCTGCCCATGGTTTCGATCTTGACCAGCGGACTGCCAAGGATCTGGCGCGCGGCGCGGTCGACACCAAACCGGGCCCATCCTGCGAGCGTATCGGCGAGCGGACAGGTGACGGGCCCAAGGTTGGCAAGCTGGAGATGAGCGTCGTCGCTGCGCAGGCTGGTCAGCCGGACTGTCCCAATGGTGGAGCAGCCGGCGCCGAAATACTGGTCTGGCAGCGGCGTGAAGCTGGCGCGGGTAATGCTCAAGTCAGCCAGGCACTGGCGCACTTCCGGGCGCGGGGTGAAGGCGGCGCTGGCCGGACGGCGCACGGCATCGTGCTTTGGCGCCTGCGGGATGTCGATGCAGGCACTCAGCAGGGCCACCGCGGGCAGCAGGGCAAGGAACCGGCGCATGGTCTGACTATCCGCCAACGTGGTTAACAACGGGTTACCTCACGCAGTTGAAAAAGCAGGGTTGCCAGCAGCGCGGGCAAAAGCTATTCGGCAATTAATGCGAACGATTATCAATAGCGTCATGTTCTTCTGGTTGGTCCTGGCGGTGCCCGGCATCGCCATCCTTTACGGGTGGCTGACGGGCGGAATCGAGACGATGGACACGATCCATCCGACCGGCGAGACGAGCGCGCGGCTGATGATCGTCGCCATGCTGATCGGCCCGCTGGCGGGCGTGCTCGGTCCAAAACGGTGGCTGCTGTGGCTGCTCGCCCGCCGCCGGGCCCTGGGCGTGGGCGCATTTGCCTATGCCATGGCGCACCTGATCTTCTACGCGATCGACATGGGCAGCCTGGAGGCGATCCTGGGTGAGCTGCCGATTGCCTCGATCTGGACCGGCTGGCTAGCGCTGGCGCTGATGCTGCCGATGGCGCTAACCAGCAATCAGACCGCGATGAAGGCGCTGCGGGCGGGGTGGAAGCGAGTCCAGCAACTGGCTTATCCCGCCGCGGTCCTGACCTTGCTGCACTGGTTGTGGATCCACGATGGCGCGACCGCTGCCTATGTCCATTTCGCCCCGCTTGTGCTGGTCTGGCTATTGCTGGCGCTGCGCAAACTCACCAAGTCTCAACCGTCCCCCCAAGCAGGAGTATAAGTCCATGCGTTCCCTGACTCTCGCCGCTGCCTTTGGTCTGACTGCGGCCGCCGCGGTTTCCACCGCCACCCCGGCCGAAGCCACCGGCAAGGTCAAGTGCCAGGCTGGCCCGCAGTCGGGCTGGAAGAATGTCGAAGCGCTCAAGGCCCAGCTGACCAAGGACGGCTGGAAGGTGACCAAGGCCAAGGTCGATGGCGGCTGCTATGAAGTTTATGGCGTGCTGCCGACTGGCGAGAAGGTGGAGGCTTACTTCCACCCGGTTAGCTTCGAAAAGCTCTATGTCGCCCAGCGCGG
>JAJTFU010000034.1 GCA_021299075.1 Novosphingobium sp.
AGGACGAGATCCGCGCCGGGTCGCTTGGCGCTTGTCTGCTCTCGGTTCTGCTGTTCCAGGCCGTGGGCGACCGAATTGCGCGCGATGGCCTGCCGCGGCCGGTCTGTGTCATGGCCGGCAGCAACGGCGTCTATCCCTATTTTGACGCACCAGTGGCCGGAATGCCTGAAGCGGCGCTCAAGGACGAAGCGGCTGAGCTAAGCAGCGCGGCTGCCTATGTCCCGGGGCCGCGTTACAGCAGCCTGCTGGTGACCGGCATCCCGCGCGCGCGCAAGCGGGCCGTGCTGGTGGTTGAGGAAACCGAAACCGAAACCGCCGCCCGGATTGCCAACCTGCGCGGGCTGCATCACCGCAACGAGGAAGTGCTTGAGCCTGCGGCTGAGCCGATCCCCGAACTGGCCGAAGTGGCGGGTCCCGAAGACGGCACGATCATTCCGATCCCGAACGGCCCGTTGATGGTCAAGAAGAAGCCAGCGCATTCGTGGGATTTCCGCGATCTGCTGACGCCCGAGCCGCCCTCGCACGAGCCGGATTACGAGGCCGACCTGCCCGAACCGCCGCGCGACTGGATGCCGTCGGAAGTCGAGTCCGAGTCACTGTTGCCGGAATTGCCGGAGGACGCCGGGGAACTTGATGCCGACCCAGCTGAGCCAGAGTGGGACCGCTCGGAAGTGGAGCCGGATTTCGAACCAATCCTGCCGCCCGAAGCCTGGCAACCGGAAGCAGAATGGGCCGAAGGCGAGGTCGAAGCCGATTGGGACCTGCCCCCCGAGCCGCCGTTGCCGCCAGTGGCCGAGCCAGAGCCAGTCGTTCCCGAGCTGGTCGCGGCGACATCTGCTGCCACGCGTCGGATCGAACCGGGCTTCACTTCATTCGAGATCGACCTCGATATCGAAAGCCGCCTGAAAGCGCTCATCGCCGCGCAGGCCCTCGCGCCTGAACCCGAACCCTTGCTTGTTCCCGATCTTGAGCCAGAATCCGAGCGCGATCCCGAACCGGCAGGCGAAGCCAAAGCGGTGCAGCCGGACCTCGGCCCGGCCTGGCCGCTGGGCATCGGCTGGCTCGAAGATGCGGGCGAACCGGCGGCGGTCCCCGCCCCCGCGCCGCGCCCGTCACTGCTGACGCGGCTGCTCGGCCTGCTGCCCTGGCGGCGTTAGACCCTAGCCCTTGTAGAGCGCGTCGAGCCGCTCGCTGTAGCGTTCCTTCAGCTTGTGGCGACGGATCTTCAGGCTCGGCGTCATTTCCTCGTTCTCGATAGAAAAGGCCTCGTCCGCGAAGGCGAACTGGCGAACCTTCTCGATCACGCTGAGGTCCTGATTGACCCGGTCAATCGCCGCGCGGATCGTTGAGCGGAAGGCCGGCAGGTCCTGCAGTGCCTTTACGTCGAACTTCTCGCCCTGGGCGCGGGCCCATTCAAGCGCCCATTCGGCATCCGGCACGATCAGGCCGACCACGTAAGGCCGCTTGTCGCCCACCACCATCGCCTGAGCGATCTCGGGCTGGAGCGTCAGCATCCCTTCGACCTTCTGGGGCGAGATGTTGTCGCCCTTGTCGTTGACGATCATGTCCTTCTTGCGGTCGGTGATGACGATCCGGCCCTTGTCATCGAGATGGCCGATGTCACCGGTGTGGAGCCAGATTCCAGCGCCCGGTTCGCCCTCCGGCTCCTTCAGCACGCGGGCGGTTTCGGCCTCGTTGCGCCAGTAGCCGTGCATCACCAGCTCGCCGCGCACCAGGATTTCGCCGTCATGGGCGATCTTGATTTCGACGCCTTCCATGGCCGGGCCAACGGTATCCATCTTCAGACCGACCTTGGGCCGGTTGCAGCTGATCACCGGGGCGGCCTCGGTCTGGCCATAGCCTTGCAGCATGGTCAGCCCCATCGCCTCGAAGAAGGTGCCCACCTCGGGATTGAGCGGCGCACCGCCTGACACCATCGCCTTGATCCGGCCGCCGAAGCGGGCGCGGATCTTGGGCCGCAGGGTCTTTTCGAGCAGCAGGTCCATCGGCTTGTCGCGCAGCCGGCC
Organism: Novosphingobium sp.; assembly: GCA_021299075.1. Taxonomy (GTDB): domain Bacteria; phylum Pseudomonadota; class Alphaproteobacteria; order Sphingomonadales; family Sphingomonadaceae; genus Novosphingobium. The sequence continues at coordinate 2,028 of JAJTFU010000034.1, forward strand.
CTTGCCTTCACGCTGGCCCTTGATCCCGCCGATCGAAAGCGCCCGGCCCATCAGGAAGTTGGCGACCTTGCCCTGCTTCTCGACCTGCTTCATGATCCGGGTGCGCAGCACCTCGAAGAGGCGGGGGACGACGACCATGATTGTCGGGCGCACTTCCTCGATATTGCTGGCGAGCTTTTCGAGGCCTTCGGAATAGTAGATCTGCCCGCCCATCCCGATTGGCAGCATTTGCCCGCCGGTATGCTCATAGGCGTGGCTGAGCGGCAGGAAGCTGAGGAAAACCTCGTCATCCCAACCGAAGTCCTCGGCCAGGATCCGCGCGGCGCCATCGACGTTGCACAGGATCGCGCCGTGGTGCTGCAGCACACCGCGCGGGGCGCCGCCGGTGCCGCTGGTATAGATGATGCAGGCCGTATCCTCGCGCTTGATCGTAGCCACGCGCTTGTCGACTGCGGCGCGGGCCTTGGCGGCATCGCCATTCAGCAGGCTGGTCCAGTCGCGGTATTCGAACTGCCCGGTCTGAGCGATCCGCAGCGGCTCAATCCCGATCACGAAACCGGCCTGCCCCGCGGCGAGCACGCCCGGCAGCAATGGCTTGGCCAGCTTGTCGTCCGAAACGATCACCGCCCGCGCGCCGGAGTTTTCCAGCACGTGCAGGTGGTCACGCTCGGTATTGGTAATATAGGCCGGCACGGTCACGCAGCCGGCGGCCATGATCGCGAAATCGGCGATGCACCATTCGGGCCGGTTCTCGGAGACCAGCATCACCCGGTCGCCATTTTGCAGGCCCATGGCCCGCAGTGCCTCGGCCAACAAGCAGACCTGCCGCGCGGCTTCCGCCCAGGAAATCGCCTGCCACGATCCGTCACGCTTGGCCGACAGGAACGGCGCCTCGCCCTTCGCGTCCGCACGCTTCAGGAACAGTTCGACCAGGTTCCGGGCGGCCCGGAAATCACCAATATCCATAATTGCACTGCCCCTCTCTGCAGCACCCTTCCCCGTATGGATAAATCCCCTAGGCAAGCTTTGCCCTAGCGGCAAGTGTGTGGGGCCATCCGGCCGATGGCCGCCGACCGCTCGATTGCCACGCCGGTGCTCTCCTCCTAAGAGTCGCGACATGGCTTCATTCCGTCTTTCCATCGCTTGCATCGCGCTGTTCGTTGCATCCTGCACCAATCCGCAGTCGCCACAGTCGGCTCCCCCAGCACCGGCGCCAGAGAATGTGAGGGTCCAGCCCTTCGTGATCGCGGCCAATCCGCTGGCCGCCCAGGCCGGGATGGACGTGCTGGAACGCGGCGGGAATGCGATCGACGCCGCCATTGCCGTCCAGGCAATGCTCTCGCTGGTCGAGCCACAGTCATCAGGCATGGGCGGCGGCACGATCATGCAGCACCTTGATGGCAAGACCGGGCAGCTGGTGGTTTATGATGGCCGCGAAGTCGCCCCGGCTCAGGCCAGCCGCGAAATGTTCATGGGCAATGATGGCAAGCCGCTGGGCTTTCGGGAAGCGGTCGTCTCGGGCCGTGCAACCGGCGTACCGGGGGCGGTTGCCGCCCTGGCGCTGGCGCACCGCGAACACGGCAAATTGCCTTGGAGCAGCCTGTTCGATGCCCCGATCCGCACTGCGGATAAGGGCTTTGTCATCAGCCCGCGGCTGGGGCGGTTCCTGCCCTTGCCGTTCCCGCAACTCGACCAGCCGGATGCCAAGCGCTATTTCGCGCGTCCCGACGGCACCCGGAAGGCCACTGGCGACCGGCTGCGCAACCCAGACTATGCCGCCTTCCTGCGCCGCCTGGCCAAGGATGGCCCGGACGCGCTCTATCGCGGCAGCACGGCCGCCAAGATCGTGGCCCGCACGCGCGAGGCGCCCCTGGCCGGGACCATGACTATGGCGGACCTGGCCGGTTACAAGCCGGTCAAGCGCACGCCGATCTGCGCGCCCTACCGCGCCTACAAGGTCTGCGCCCCGCCGCCGCCGTCCAGTGGCGTCGGCATGCTGGCGCTGCTTGGCTTGCTTGAGCGAACCGATATTGCCACGCGCGGCCCGAACGACCCGCAGGCCTGGTTCCTCTTCGCCGAGGCCAGCCGGCTGATGTACGCCGATCGCGACACCTATGTCGGCGATGCCGATTTTGTGAAGGTGCCGGTCGCCGGGATGATCGAGCCTGCCTACCTTGACCAGCGCGCCGCACTCATCGGCAAGACGGCGGCTGCCAGCGTCGAGCCAGGCAAGCCGAAGGGTGCGGGCGTGGCAATTGCCGACCGCACGCTTGAGCCTGCTGGCACCTCGCACTTCATCGTTCGCGATGCCCGCGGCAATGTCGTGTCGATGACCACCACGGTTGAATCGATCTTTGGCTCGGGCCGGATGGTCGACGGGTTCTTCCTCAACAACCAGATGAATGATTTCTCGTTCAATCCGCTGCAAGCCAATGGCGATCTCTCGCCCAACGCTGTGGCGCCAGGCAAGCGACCGCGTTCGTCGATGGTGCCGCTGGTGTTGTTCGACAAGGATGGGAATTTTGCCGGGGCGATCGGCTCGGCCGGGGGCAATGCGATCCTGGCCTATGTCGGCAAGTCGCTGGTTGCGGCAATCGACTGGGGCCTGCCGATGCAGCAGGCGCTGGCCCAGCCCAACCTGGTGGCGCGCGGTAAGAGCTTCAACGGCGAGGTTGACAAGTTCAGCCCAGAGGTCCGTGCAGGCCTGGCTGAGCGCGGCGTGATGCTGACGCCGGGACAGGGCGAGGATTCCGGGGTCCACGCCGTGCTGATCAGGGGCGGCAAGATCGAAGGCGGCTTCGATCCGCGCCGTGAGGGCGTGGTGCTGGTCGGCAAGTAGGCGGGGCAGCTATTCGCTGCCCACGGCCTCGGCAATGCTGCTGAACCCGTCGCGCCGCATCAGCCGCTCCAGCCCGCGGGTGATCCGGCGGGCCAGGCCCGGCCCTTCATAGACCACCGCACTGTAGAGCTGGACCAGGTTGGCCCCGGCCCGGATCCGCGCCCAGGCATCTTCGGCGCTGGCGATGCCGCCCACGCCGACCAGCGGGATCGCACCTTTGGCAACGGCATGAAAATCACCCAGCCGCGCCTGAGCCAGATCGCGCAGGGGCGCGCCTGACAGACCGCCGGCCTCGGCTGCGTGGCGCGATTTGAGGGCCGGCCGGGTAATCGTGGTGTTGGAGACGATGATTGCGGCAATGCCGTGCTTGATGGCCGCTTCGACAATCCGGGCTGGGGCTGCGTCGTCCAAGTCCGGCGCGACTTTCAGGAGGACTGGCGGGTCGCCGGCCTGCCGCTCGGCGGCGATGGCGGAGAGCAGGTCGTTCAGCTCCTTGTCGCCCTGCAGATCGCGCAGGCCCGGCGTGTTGGGCGATGAGATGTTGACCGTGATGTAGCTTGCGAGATCGCGGAAGGCGGCGATGCCGGCCAGGTAATCGGCGATCCGATCAGTCGAATCCTTGTTGGCACCGACATTGGCAGCCACCACGCCCACCCGCTTGCGCTTTGCCAGCCGCGCCTGTGCTGCTTCCAGCCCGCCGTTGTTAAAACCCATCCGGTTGATCACCGCGCGGTCTTCCTGCAGCCGGAACAGGCGCGGCTGCGGATTGCCGGGCTGAGGCCGCGGGGTGACCGTGCCAATCTCGGTAAAGCCGAAGCCCAGGCCCAGCACTGCGTCGGGCACTTCGGCGTCCTTGTCGAAGCCCGGGGCCATGCCGAGCGGATTGGGGAACTTGATCCCGGCCACTTCGGTCGCCAGCGGGCCGGGGCGGCAAGGCCCGCCGTGTGGCATCAGCTTCAACGCATCGATGGTCAGCCGGTGCGCACGCTCGGCATCGATCAGGAACAGGGCAGGGCGGAGCAGCGGATAGATTTGGGTCACGGGCAGCAGCCTATGACAGCACTATTCGGCGAAGTCGATTCGGCCTCAATCCTGGCCAGTCTTTCGAGTGGACCGACTCGCAATCGATATTGTGAGGGGCGTGGTTGGCCAGAATGTCGAATCCCTACAATTGCCCCACTACGGCCGAGACTATCAATTTTGTGCGACCCAAAGGGCTTGCCGCGTGTTGTGTGCAGCCCCAAACTTCCATGACGGCCTCGGACCTTCGGGTCCGGGCCGTTTTTTTCGACTGTGCTTGCCAAGTGAGGGGACGGTCAGCAGGATCGGTGTGATGCTGCACCCCCCCGCCACCGAAGATGAGGATGCTTCTGCCGGCGCAGAACAGGTCGAACTGACGGCCAGCGAACAGATCCGGCTGGAATTCATTCCCCCGTCGGAACAGCTCCGGCCGTTTGTTACGACCTTCTATTCGCTGCGCTGCGATGAACCTGAGATCCTGGACTGTCTGCCCGCTGCGGTCGGCTACCTCACCTTGAACCTCGCGGGCTCGGGTATCCTGCATTTTGCCGATGGTCGAGCCGAACCCTCGCACGATGCCATGTTCCTGACGCCGACAACAGCCGCAGTGCGGATCGCGCTACAGGGCCCCTGGCACATGATCGGAGCGGCGCTTTCGCCGCTCGGCTGGGCGGCCCTGACCGGATTGCACGCTGGCGACGTGGCCGACCGTGTCCTGCCAGCCAGCCAGGTGCTGGGTGCGGCAGCAAACAATCTGGCCGCGCGAATCCGGTCGATCGCGGATGGCGATGCGGCTCGGGCAGCGGTCCTTGCTGATTTGATCGGTGATCGGCTGCGCCCGGTCAAACCGCGGCATGTTCAGGTTATCGATGCGATTGCGAACTGGCTATCTTCCAGCTTTGATCCGCCAGTTTCTATCCTGCCCCAGCAGGCCAACTATTCGATCCGCCAGGTTGAGCGGCTGTGCGAACGCTATTTCGGCGTCCCGCCCAAGCAGCTGGCCCGCAAGTATCGGGCATTGCGCGTCGCGGCGCTGCTGCAGGCGCCAGACACCAGCCCCGAGCAGGTTGCTGCGCTTAAGAATCTGTATTTCGATCAGTCGCATCTGATCCGCGACATGCGGCACTATCTGGGTCGTACGCCGAATCGGATCTTCGACGGCTCTGCACCGCTGTTGAATGCGACCAGCTCGATGCGCGGCTATCGCGAAGTGCGGCCCAATTTTGCTCGAATTCCCGGCGATTGAATTCCTCTGGCGATAGGCCTAGGGGAAACCGGAAAGAATCAGTCCGATTTAACCGGAGCCGCCCATGCGCCTCTCTTCCATGGCCGATTATGCCGTCGTCACGATGAGCGCCGCCGCGCGCCATTGCGGTGGTACGCGCGTCTCAGCCGCCGAACTCGCCGCCGAAACCGGCCTGCCGGTACCGACCGTGCAGAAGCTGGTAAGCCGCCTGACTGCAGCCGGCCTGCTCCGTTCGACTCGTGGTGTCGGCGGCGGCCTCAAGCTGGCGCGGCCGGCTGCGGCGATTACCCTGGCCGACATTATTGAAGCCGTCGAAGGCCCGATCGCGCTGACCCAGTGCGTTGACGATGCCCGCGCCGATTGCGGGCTGGATGCCTGCTGCTCGGTCAAGCCGCACTGGCCGATAGTCAACGAGGCGCTGCGCGGTGCGCTGTCGCAAGTCTCGCTGATTCGCTTGGCTGAGGTGACGGCATGAGCGAGGACGCCACCCTCAAGGATCAAGCTGCGCGCGATGCCGCCGCCAAGGTTGCCGATTACGAGCACGGCTGGTCGGCCGAGATCGAGACCGAGTTCGCGCCCAAGGGCCTGAACGAGGATACGGTCCGCTTCATCAGCGCCAAGAAGAACGAGCCCGAATGGATGCTCGACTGGCGGCTCAAGGCCTTCCGCCACTGGCAGACCATGCCGACGCCGGACTGGGCCAAGCTGAGCATCCCGCCGATCGATTACCAGGACGCCTATTACTACGCGGCGCCCAAGCCGAAGAAGACCCTTGCCAGCCTCGATGAGGTCGATCCCGAGATTCTCGAGGTCTACAAGAAGCTTGGCATTCCGCTGGAAGAGCAGAAGGTCCTCGCCGGCGTCGAAGGCGCGCGCAAGGTCGCGGTCGATGCGGTGTTTGATTCCGTCTCTGTCGCCACCACCTTCCGCGAGGAGCTCAAGAAGGCCGGGGTGATCTTCCTCTCGATCTCGGAAGCGATCCGCGAGTACCCGGAACTGGTCAAGCAGTGGCTCGGCAAGGTCGTGCCGGTGCGTGACAACTTCTTCGCCGCGCTCAACTGCGCGGTCTTTTCGGACGGCACCTTCGTCTACATCCCTGAAGGCGTGCGCTGCCCGATGGAGCTCAGCACCTATTTCCGGATCAACGCCGAGAACACCGGGCAGTTCGAACGCACCCTGATCGTTGCCGACAAAGGCAGCTATGTGTCCTACCTCGATGGCTGCACCGCGCCGATGCACGACGAAAACCAGCTGCATGCCGCCGTGGTTGAACTGGTCGCGCTCGATGATGCCGAGATCAAGTATTCGACCGTGCAGAACTGGTACCCCGGCGATGCCCAGGGCAAGGGCGGGATCTACAACTTCGTCACCAAGCGCGCGCTGTGCCAGGGCAAGCGCAGCAAGGTCAGCTGGACCCAGGTAGAGACCGGCTCGGCGGTGACCTGGAAGTATCCAAGCTGCGTACTCAATGGCGAGGATTCGGTCGGCGAGTTCTACTCTGTCGCCGTCACCAACAATTACCAGCAGGCCGATACCGGCACCAAGATGATCCACAACGGCAAGGGCAGCCGCTCGACCATCGTTTCCAAGGGCATCTCGGCCGGCAAGAGCCAGAACACCTATCGCGGCCTCGTCCGTGTCGCCCCCCAGGCCGAAGGCGTGCGCAACTTTACCCAGTGCGACAGCCTGCTGCTGGTCAAGGACTGCGGCGCGCACACCGTGCCTTATATCGAGGTGCGCAACCCCTCGGCCCAGATCGAGCACGAGGCGACCACCAGCAAGATTTCGGACGACCAGCTGTTCTACGCGATGCAGCGCGGGCTCGATCAGGAAGCCGCCGTGGCGCTGATCGTCAACGGCTTCGCCAAGGAAGTGCTGCAGCAGCTGCCGATGGAGTTTGCGGTCGAGGCGCAGAAGCTGCTCGGCATTTCGCTGGAAGGGAGTGTTGGCTGATGCGCCGTGGTATCGTGACCCTGGTCGTGGTTTCGGCGCTGTCGCTGGCCGCCTGCGGCGAAAGTTCCGTGCCCGGAGAAGGCGACGCTGCCTCCAGCGCGCTCAAGATGCTGGATGACAGCAAGATTGCCGGTATGCTCTCGACCGAGGCCAAGGCTGCGCTTGATATTCTGGGCCAAGGCGCGCGCACCGAGATCGAGGCTTACAAGGCCCAGTATGGCCAGCTTCCCGCCAACCTCTCGGACCTTGCCTCGCTGCAGACCGCGCGGGCGGCAGCAGTAACCGCGATCACCGATGCCCTGGCTGAACAGGTGCCCTTCGTGCGCCGCGGAACGCTGGAGCAGATGGCCGGACAATTCGTCGACCGGGCGCAGCAGCGCGTCCTCGATCAGATGAAGGCAGCGGAAGCAGCCGTAGCCGAAAGCGCGGCAAAGCCATGAAGAAAACCCTTACCCTGCGCAGCGCCGCCGAGGACGCCGCCCCCGCGATCAAGAAGAAAGGTCGCGGCTGGGAGATCTCGGCGAAGCGGCTCGATGCCCTGCACCAGCGGGCGCGCGAGATGCGGCGCAATCCTTCGCCCGCCAGTGAGGCTCTGGCGGCAGCGTTGGCCGAGGTCGAAACCGGCGGCTATTCCTTCAAGCGTCAGGACGTGATCGGCTCGGCGATTGTTGATTTTGCCTGCAAGCCGCTGATGCTCGTGATCGAGCTGGATGGCGACGAGGACGCTAGCTTTACCGCCGACCGGACCCGCAGCCTGACCGAGGTCGGCTACCGGGTCGAGCGCCTCTCTGCCGCTGCCGTTCTGGCCGATCCGGCCGCCGCTGCTGCCCAGGTTTCCGCCGTAATGCGCGAGCGCTGGCACGAGCGCCGCGCTGCGCGGGCCAATCGTACACCTTCCAACCGCGCCCCCCGTCGGCGCCAGGACTGATCATGCTGACCATTTCCAACCTTCACGCCACCGTTGCCGACAAGCCGATCCTCAAGGGCTTGTCGCTCACCATCAATGCCGGTGAGGTCCATGCGATCATGGGGCCCAATGGCGCAGGCAAGTCGACGCTGGGTTACACGCTTGGCGGCCGGCCCGGTTATGAGGTGATCGGCGGCTCGGTCGAATTCCTGGGCCAGGATCTGCTCGAACTGGAACCGCATGAGCGCGCCGCCGCCGGGCTGTTCCTGGGCTTCCAGTACCCGGTCGAAATTCCGGGCGTGTCCTTCGTCCAGTTTCTGCGCGAAAGCCTCAACGCCCAACGCGCAAGCCGCGATGAGGCGCCGCTGTCGGGCGGCGAATTCCTCAAGCTGGCGCGCGAACAGGCGGCGCTGCTGAAGATGGACATGGAAATGCTCAAGCGGCCGGTCAATGTCGGCTTCTCGGGCGGCGAGAAGAAGCGCGCCGAGATGGTCCAGATGGGCATCCTCGCGCCCAAGCTGGCGATCCTCGACGAGACCGATTCCGGGCTCGACATCGATGCGCTGCGGATCGTGGGCGACGGGATCAATTCGGTCATGCGCAAGCCTGACAAGGCTGTGCTGCTGATCACCCATTACCAGCGTCTGCTCGATTACGTGAAGCCGGACTTCGTCCACGTCCTGGCGGCCGGCCGGATCGTCAAGACCGGCGGGCCGGAACTTGCGCTTGAGCTGGAAGAGCGCGGCTACGAGGCGGTCGCGGCGTGAGCCAGGCACTCGCCCTTCCCACCCGCAAGGACGAGGACTTCCGCTATGCGGACCTTGCCGCGCTGGCGCCGCTCTGGCCGGTAGCGGTCGAGACCATCAGCGTGGCGGCCGGCGAAGCCGGCAACCTGGCGATGGTGCTAGATGGCGGCGAACCGGTGGCGCGCGAAATCGCGATCGTGCTGGGCGATGGCGCTTCGTTTGACCTGCGCCTGCTCAACGCGCCGTCCGCCTATGGCCGCGTCGCGGTCAAGGTGAAGCTGGGGCGGGGGGCAAGCTTCACGCTTGGCGCGGCGCAGCTCGCGGGCGGGGACCAGGTGGTCGAGATTGTCACCGACGTGCTCCACGCCCAGCCCGATGCGGTCAGCCGCCAGGTCGTGCGTTCGGTTGCGGGCGGTCAGGCCACGGCCAATTACCTCGGCAAGGTCCGCGTGGCCAGGGGCGCCGACGGTACTGATGGTGAGCAGTCGATCCGGGCCATGCTGCTCGACCGGACGGCTACGGCTAATGCTCGCCCGGAACTCGAAATTTTCGCTGACGACGTAAAGTGTGCCCATGGCTGCGCGGTGGGCGAACTCGATGCCAACGGCCTGTTCTACATGGCCCAACGCGGGCTGCCGCCGGCCGAAGCCAAGAAGCTGATGCTCCAGGCCTTCGTCGCAGAAGCCTTCGCCGGTGCGGCGGACGAGGAGCGCCTGCTTGAAGCCGCGCTGGCGGCGCTGGGCCGGCTGGTATGAACGCAATTTCTGCCTCTGCCCCGGCCGATCTGAAGGCCCAGTTTCCCGGCCTCGCCGGCGGCTGGCACTATCTCGATACGGCGGCGACGGCGCAGAAGCCGCAGGCGGTGATCGATGCGACCGTGCGGGCGATGGGTGCGGACTACGCGACGGTCCACCGCGGAGTCTATGCCCGCTCGGCTGACATGACCCTGGCCTTCGAAGCCGCGCGTGAAAAGGTAGCTGGACTAATCGGCGCACCGGCGCAGGAGCTGGTCTTCACCCGCGGCGCAACCGAGGCGATCAACCTGGTTGCCTACACCTATCCCCGCAAGGGCCGGGTGCTGCTCTCCACGCTTGAGCATCATTCGAACATCGTCCCCTGGCAGCTGGCTGGCTGGCAGGTCGATGTCTGCCCGTTGACTGCCGACGGCCAGATCGATCTCGACGCGGCCGAAGCCATGCTCACGCCCGAGCATACGATGGTTGCCTTCGCCCATGTCTCGAACGTCCTTGGTTCGGTGCTCGATGCGCCGCGCGCGGCGGAACTGGCCCATGCTGTCGGCGCAAAGCTGCTGCTCGATGGTTGCCAGGCCGTGCCGCGTCTGGCCATCGATGTCGCGGCGCTCGGCTGCGATTTCTACGCCTTCTCGGCCCACAAGCTCTACGGCCCGACCGGGATCGGTGCGCTGTGGGGCCGGGCCGAATTGCTGGGGGCCATGCCGCCCTGGCAGGGCGGCGGTGCGATGATTGACCGGGTCAGCTTTGCCGGCACCACCTATGCCCCGCCGCCGCAGCGGTTCGAAGCGGGGACGCCGGCGATCATCGAGGCAATCGGGTTCGGCGCGGCGGCGGACTATGTCCGCGCCATCGGGCTCGATGCCATCCATGCCCACGAAACAGCTTTGGTGGCAGAGCTGCGGGCCGCGCTGCGCGCGCGCAACGATGTCACCCTGTTCGGCCCGGAGGAGAGCGCCGGGATCGTTTCTTTTGCGCTCGACGGGGTGCATTCGCACGACCTCGGCACCATATTGGATGAGGAAGGCGTGGCAATCCGCGCCGGGCATCACTGCGCCCAGCCGCTGATGGAGCACCTGGGTGTGCCCGCGACAGCGCGGGCCAGCTTTGGATTGTATTCGGAACAAGCGGATATCGCCGCGCTGCTGCGCGGGATTGAGCGGACACGGAGGATCTTCGGATGAACGAAGAACGCAAGATCGTGGTGGAAGAAGTCGAGGCGGTCAGCGCCCCGCCGCGCGCGCGCGTGGAGGAAGTCGAAAGCCCCGCGGCCAAGCTGGAGCGCAAGCGCGACTATCTCGATGGCTTTCTGCAACAGAAGCCGGCCGAGGTTAGCCGGGCCGAACCAGGCGGATCGATCTATGACGGCGTGATCGCCGCACTGAAGGATATCTTCGATCCGGAAATCCCGGTGAACATTTATGACCTCGGCCTGATTTACGGGGTCGATGTCGACGCCGACGGCGGGGTGGTCGTGACCATGACGCTGACCACGCCGCACTGCCCGGTGGCCGAATCGATGCCGGGCGAAGTCGAACTGCGGGTCGGCGCAGTGCCGGGCGTGCGCGATGCCGAGGTCAACCTGGTCTGGGATCCCGCCTGGGACCCGGCCAAGATGAGCGACGAGGCCCGGCTGGAGCTTGGGATGCTAT
>JAJTFU010000035.1 GCA_021299075.1 Novosphingobium sp.
GTTGTCGACGGCCAGCTGCAGCCCGATCTGGCGGCCGCCGGTCAGCTCGACATAGACCTGGGCCAGCAGCTCGGCGTCAAGCAGCGCGCCGTGCAGCGTGCGGTGGCTGCGGTCGATGCCATAGCGGGTGCAGAGCGCATCGAGCGAATTCTTGGCACCCGGGTGGCGGATCCGGGCGAGGGCGACGGTATCGATCATCCGTTCGCGGCCAAGCGGATCGAGCCCGCACTTTTCCAGCTCCATGTTGATGAAGCCGAAATCGAACCCAGCATTGTGCGCGACCAGCATCGAGTCGCCGATGAATTCGAGGAACTCGGCCGCCTTTTCATGGAAGCGCGGCTTGTCGGACAGGAAGGTGGCGGACAGGCCGTGGACCGCCTCGGCCGCAGCCGGCATGTCGCGATCGGGATTGAGGTAGCAGTGGAAGGTGGTGCCGGTGGTGACCCGATTGACCATCTCGACGCAGCCGATTTCCACCAGCCGGTCACCGCTCCTGGGATCAAGCCCCGTGGTCTCGGTGTCGAATATGATCTCACGCATTACACAACCGATATCGGCCCGAGTTTCGGTACTGGCAAGGGGGCGACTCGACTAAATCTGCTCCGAAATGATCGAATGAACCAGGCGCTGCACCGCATGGCGGGTTTCGGCCAGCGAAGTGCCGGTATCGATCACGTAATCGGCCCGCGCACGCTTCTCGGCATCGGGAACCTGAAGCTTCAGGATCTGCGCAAACTTTTCCTCGGTCATGCCCGGCCGGGCGAGCACACGTTCGCGCTGCTGCTCGTAAGGTGCGGAGACCACCGCCACGGCATCGAGCCCGTGATTGCCGGTCTTCTCGAACAGCAACGGGATGTCGAAGACAATCAGCGCCGCCTCGGCATTGTCCGCCAGGAAAGTGCGGCGCATTTCGGCGACTTCGGGGTGAACGATCGATTCAAGCAGCTTGAGCGCCTCGGGATTGCCGAACACCGCCGCGCCCAACTTTTGCCGATCGACGCCTTGCGCGCCGGTCGTCCCCGGAAAGGCGCGCTCGATCGGGCAGACACAGGCCCCGCCGGGGCCCTGCAGCTCGTGCACCGCGGCATCGGCATCGAAGACCGGCACACCGAGGCCGCGCAGCATCGCCGCCACGGCTGACTTGCCCATGCCGATCGAGCCGGTCAGGCCGAGGATGAAGGGTTTGCTCATTGGGTCAGCAGGCTCCGCAGTTCGGCATCGGCGCCGCGCGGGGCGGGGGCACCGAAGAACTTCTCGAAGGCCACCGCCGCCTGCCCGATCAGCATGGCCAGGCCATCGATCGTCGCCAGCCCCTGGGCCCGGGCCTGCTGCAGGAGGGCCGTATCGACCGGCGCGGTCACGATGTCATAGACCGTGGCATTGGCCAGGAACCCGCCCCATGGCAGATCCAGCGGGTCATGCCCGGTCATGCCGAGCGGGGTGGCATTGACGATCAGGCTGAACACTTCCAGGTCGGCCGGGCGCAGCGGGCCGGACGGCAGTTCGGCCAGGTCGATCAGGAACTCCGGATCGTCGCCGAGATATTGACCGAATTCGGCCCTGGCCTTGGCCGGATTGCGGCTGATCGACCAGATCATAAATTCGGCATGAAACAGCGCATCGATGATCGCTCGCGCCGCGCCGCCGGTGCCGATCACATAGGCAAAGCGATAGTCCTCGTCGCCCAGCAACGGCGCGACCGGCTCGAGAAAGCCCGGCGCATCGGTGTTGTAACCGGTCAGGCTGCCATCAGCCTCGCGCACCACGGTATTGACGGCACCGATCCGCGCCGCCTCATCATCGATCCGGTTCAGCAGCGGCATGATCGCCTGCTTGTGCGGCATGGTGACATTGCAGCCGCGCCACAATGCATCGCCTCGCCGTTCGGCGAGGTAAGCGGCCAGTCCATCGGCGGTAACGTGGCAACGGCGATAGTCTGCATCAATGCCCAGCTGGCTCAGCCAGAAGCCTTGGATCACGGGGCTTTTCGACTGGATGATCGGATCGCCGATCACTTCAGCATAGGGTTTGCTCATGCCCGCAGCACCCCGCGCGCGCGCAGCGCCGCCAGGACCGGCAACAAGGGCATGCCCAGCACGGTGAAGTGGCTGCCTTCGATGCTCTCGAACAGTTGCACCCCCAGCGCCTCGATCCGGAACACGCCGACACAGCCGCTGACAGCCGGCCATTCGGCGTCGAGGTAACCGGCAATGAACGCGTCAGACAGATCCCGCACCTTGAGCCGGGCGACGTCAGTGTGGTCCCATTCGGTCCGTCCACCGCGCGCCAGGGCGGCGGCGCTGTGCAATTCCATCACCTTGCCGGAGAAGTAGGCCAGATGCTCGGCCGCTTCGGCCCGGCTGCGCGGCTTGTCGAAACGGCGGCTATCGACCGTCACGAGCGAATCGCTGCCCAGCACCCAGTGCTCCGGCTCGGCCTGCCAGCCTCGGTCAGCATCGCCCGGCGCGAGGCGCTTTGCGAAGCGAGCACCAATGCGCTCATCGCTGTTCCTCGCCGGCGTGGCGTTCGTTGTAGATGTTGATCACGGCCGCGGCGGTTTCCTCGATCGAGCGGCGGGTAACGTCGATCACCGGCCAGCCGTTATCGGCAAACATCCGCCGGGCATATTGCACCTCGCTGGTCACCCGGTCCTGGTCTACATAGGCCGTCTCGGGCGCCTGGTTGAGCGACAGCAGCCGGTTGCGCCGGACCTGGACCAACCGCTCGGGCGCCGTCGTCAGCCCGACCACCAGCGGATGCTTCAGCCCGAACAGCGCCGGCGGCGGCGGGCTTTCCACCACGATCGGGATATTGGCGACCTTGTAACCGCGGTTGGCAAGGTAGATCGAAGTTGGGGTCTTCGAGCTGCGCGAGACTCCGGCCAGGACGATATCGGCCTGCTCCCAGTCTTCCCAGGCCACCCCGTCGTCATGGGCGATGGTATAGTGGATCGCATCGACGCGGGCGAAATAGGCCTCGTCCATCGCGTGCTGGCGGCCGGGGCGAGCGTGGGGATGCTGGCCCAGGGCCCCTTCCAGTGCCTCGATGGCACGGTCCAGGACCGGCACCAACGGCAGGCCCAGGGCCCGGCATCGCTCTTCCAGCCGAACGCGAATCTCGGCATTGGCGAGGGTGAAAAAGACCAGGCCCGGATTGGTGGCGATATCACCCATGATCCGATCAAGATGCTGGAGCGAGCGAACCATCGGCCAGAAATGGCGGCTGACCTCGGCTCCCTCAAACTGGGCCAATGCCGCCTTGGCGATCATCTCCAGCGTTTCGCCGGTGGAATCGGACAGAAGATGAAGGTGCAGACGCGGCATCGGGCTCGAGGCTTACCCCTGTGGACAGAGCCCTGCATAAACCACGGCACAAGCCATGGGACAAGTTCGGGGACAGATTCACTGCCCGCTTCCGGCCCTTCCACACAGACCTTGTGGACAAGGGGAAAACGATTCCCACAACCTGGGGACAGTGGGGACAACCTCTGCTTGACGCGGCCCTGCGCGGATTCGGACCCTCGCTTGCCCCTGTTCAGCCCGGGACAATTCAGGCAAGGGGCGCCAATCCCCGCTTTCCACAGGGCCAACTACCTACATAAACCTTATAAGAATCTAATTTGAATTTGATTGGACTCACGAAATGCCCGGTTTGTTGCTCCGTACCCTGTCTGGCGAGAACACGGCTGAGCGGCCCGTTTGGCTGATGCGCCAGGCCGGCCGATACCTGCCGGAATATCGCGCACTGCGGGCCAGCAAGGGCGGGTTCCTGAACCTGGTCTATGACAGCGAGGCTGCGGCCGAGATCACGCTCCAGCCAATCCGGCGGTTCGGCTTTGACGGCGCGATCCTGTTTTCCGATATCCTGATCGTGCCCCATGCGATGGGCCAGGACCTGGAATTCCTGGTCGGTGAAGGCCCGCACCTCTCGCCCCGCCTGCTCGATGCGGCGCTGACCAGCCTGACTGCGGTACCCGAGCGGCTGAGCCCGATCTACGAAACCGTGCGGCAGGTGAAGGCTGCACTGCCGGGCGACAAGACCATGCTGGGCTTTGCCGGCAGCCCCTGGACCGTTGCGACCTATATGGTGGCGGGCGAGGGCAGCCGTGACCAGCACGATACCCGCGCGCTGGCCTATCGCGATCGGGCCGGTTTCCAGGCAATCATCGATGCGATCATTGGCGTGACGGTGGAATACCTGATCGGCCAGATCCAGGCCGGGGCGGAGGCCGTGCAGCTGTTCGACAGCTGGTCGGGCAGCCTGGCGCCAAGCGAGTTCGAGCGCTGGGTGATTGCCCCCAACGCCGCGATCGTGCGTCAATTGAAGGCCAGGGCCCCCCACGTCCCGATCATCGGCTTTCCCAAGGGTGCCGGCGAAAAACTGACCGCCTATGCGCGCGAGACCGGGGTTGAGGCGGTCGGTGTGGATGAAACAATCGATCCAGTGTGGGCCGCGCGCGAATTGCCGGCCGGCATGCCGGTCCAGGGCAATCTCGATCCGCTGCTGCTGCTGGCCGGCGGGGATGAGCTCGATCGCCAGGCGCTGCGCGTGCTCGAAGCCTTTGCCGATCGCCCGCACGTCTTCAACCTCGGCCACGGCATCGGCCAGACCACCCCGATCGAGCATGTCGAACAACTGCTGGCGCTGGTGCGCGGCTGGAAGCGCTAGTATGGTTCAGCCATGCTTTCTTGGGTGCTCAGCATGACCTATCTCTGGCTCAAGGCCGGCCACATCACCTTTGTGATTTTCTGGATGGCGGGGCTGTTCATGCTGCCGCGCTTCTTCGTCTACCATCAGGAGGCTGAGCCTGGCTCGGCCGAGGAAGCCCGCTGGATCGACCGCGAGCGGCGCCTGCTGCGGATCATCCTGTGGCCGGCCATGGGCGTGACCTGGCTGCTGGGGCTGGCGCTGGCCATATCGATCGGAGCCTTCGCCCAGCCCTGGTTCCACGCCAAGCTGGGTCTGGTGCTGATCCTCAGCGCCTATCACGTCTGGATGGCGGGCTATGCCGCCGACCTGGCCCAGGGCAAGCGGCGGCTGGAAGGCAAGCGGCTCAGGATCCTCAACGAGGTGCCCGGCATCGCCACCGTGCTGATCGCGATCATGGTGATCGTGAAGCCAATCTGACTCTGCGGCGTTGACCGCCTCAGCCCGAAGGCCTATCTGGATGTCGTCCGGCATGGGCGCGCGCCACTGACGACGCGCCGCGATCCGCTTTCTCCAAGCCCTTCGATCGACCGGCCATCACAGCCTGCGCCTATGCGCAAAACACGGAAATAAAACGATAATGCATCTTAAAGAACTCAAGAAGAAAACCCCTGCCGAGCTGGTCGAGATGGCCGAAGAGCTCGAGGTTGAAGCCGCATCGACGATGCGCCGCCAGGACCTGATGTTCGCGATCCTCAAGGAACTGGCCGAAGACGGCGAGGAAATCGTTGGCCAGGGCACGATCGAAGTGATGACCGACGGGTTCGGGTTTCTGCGCAGCCCGGAAGCCAATTACCTCGCCGGTCCTGACGACATCTATGTCTCGCCCAACCAGGTCCGCAAATGGGGCCTGCGCACCGGCGATACGGTGGAAGGCGAGGTCCGCGCGCCCAAGGATGGCGAGCGCTATTTCGCGATCACCAAGCTGATCAGCGTCAATTTCGACGATCCCGAAGCGGTTCGCCATCGGGTCAACTTCGACAACCTGACCCCGCTCTATCCCGATGAGCGGCTGAACCTTGATACGGTCGATCCAACCGTCAAGGACAAGTCGGCCCGGGTGATCGATATCATCAGTCCGCAGGGCAAGGGCCAGCGCGCGTTGATCGTCGCGCCGCCGCGCACCGGCAAGACCGTGCTGCTGCAGAACATCGCCAAGGCGATCACCGACAACCACCCTGAAGTGTTCCTGCTGGTGCTACTGGTCGACGAACGTCCGGAAGAAGTCACCGACATGCAGCGTTCGGTGAAGGGCGAGGTGATCTCCTCGACCTTTGACGAGCCCGCCACGCGCCACGTCCAGGTCGCCGAAATGGTGATCGAGAAGGCCAAGCGCCTGGTCGAACACAAGCGCGATGTGGTGATCCTGCTCGACTCGATCACGCGCCTCGGCCGCGCCTACAACACCGTCGTGCCCAGCTCGGGCAAGGTCCTGACCGGCGGTGTCGACGCCAATGCCCTGCAGCGCCCCAAGCGCTTCTTCGGTGCGGCGCGCAACATCGAAGAGGGCGGCTCGCTCTCGATCATCGCCACCGCGCTGATCGATACCGGCAGCCGCATGGACGAAGTGATCTTCGAAGAATTCAAGGGCACGGGTAACTCGGAAATCGTGCTCGACCGCAAGGTAGCGGACAAGCGCATCTTCCCGGCGCTGGATGTCGGCAAGTCCGGCACCCGCAAGGAAGAGCTGCTCGTCGGCAAGGACAAGCTCAGCAAGATGTGGGTCCTGCGCCGCATCCTGATGCAGATGGGCACGATCGACGCGATGGAATTCCTGCTCGACAAGATGAAGGATTCCAAGACCAACGAAGACTTCTTCGCGACGATGAACCAGTAAGGGTACCCGATGGCAGCCGACATCGTCCTGATTGTTGGCTCCACCGGGGCCGGAAAGACCACCTATGCGCGCCGCCTGGCTGAAGAGCTGGGCGGCGTTCGCTTTTCGATCGACGAGTGGATGATGACGCTGTTCTGGGCCGACAGCCCGCAGCCGATCGAGTTCCAGTGGACGATCGAACGGGTGCGGCGCTGTGAGGCGCAGGTCATGGACACGGCCAAGCAGCTCGCGGCCCGGGGCGTGCCAGCAGTTCTCGATCTAGGCTTCACCACCAAGGAGCACCGCGACCGGTTTCGGGCCTTTGCCACCGATGCCGGCCTGACCGCCGCGGTGCACTTCATCGATGTACCCGCCGACGAGCGCTGGTTCCGCGTCAATCGCCGCAACAAGGAACGCGGCGAGACCTATGCCATGCAGGTCGACCGGCAGATGTTCGACTTCATGGATGCAATGTGGGAACCGCCGCTTGAGCCTGAATGGTCAGCAAACGGTGGTTGCCGGATCGACGGTTCGGGCTCGATCCGACCCTAGCCGGCCGCCGCCTGGAGCTGCGCCGCCATCATCTCCCACAGCTTGTTGACCGCCTTGACCGGGCGGACCATAACCTTGAAATCTATGATCTTTCCGTCATCTCCAAAGCGGATCAGGTCGATCCCGTTGACGTGGACCCCGTCGATCTCGCAGGTGAATTCGAGCAGGGCGTCGTTGCCTTCAACGATCTCGCGGACATAGGTGAAGCTGTCATTGCCCAGCACCTTGGCCGCGCTCAGCAGGTACATTCTGACCTTGGCCTTGCCCGCTTGCGGGCTGTGCACCACGGGTGAGTGGAACACGGCATCATCAGCCAGCTGGGCCGAGAGCAGCGCTGGATCGCCGCCGCTGGCCATATAGGCATGCCAGGCGGCGACACCGGGGTGAGTGGACATGGGCAGGCTCCTTCTCGCACTGGTTTGGCCTGACAATGGCGCGACTTGCGCCAAAGTTCCAGTCTGCCCTAAGCCCCTGTCATGAGCAGCGAGCGCCAGACCATGATTGCCCAGGGCATGCAGGCCCTCGCCGCGCGCGATCATGCCCGCGCCGGTGCCTTGCTGCGAGAGGCCGCGCAGGGCGCTCCGCCCGAGGATTTCCCCTGGCCGGCGCTGGCCAATGCCGAACTGGCGCTGGGGCACAACGATGCCGCCGAGGCCGCGATCGATCGCCAGCTTGCCCGGGCGATTCGCGATGTCGGCGCGCTGCTGCTCAAGGGCCTGCTGCGTGAGCGGGCCGGCGATGCCCGGGCGGCGATCAGCTTCTATCGCACGGCCCAGGCGCAAATGGCCTTCGATGGCCGCATACCGCCCGAGTTGGCCCAGCTGGAGGCCCACGCCCGCGCCTACCTCGCCAGTGCCAGCGATGACTTTACCGGCCATTTGCTGGGCGAGCTGGGTGAGAATCTCAGTCCGGCCATGCGTGAGGCGGTCGATCTGCTGACCGGCAAGCGCCAGGTCTACCTGCAGCAGCCGACGATGTTCTACTATCCCGGCCTGCCGCAGCGACGGTTCTATGATCCGGCCAAATTCCCCTGGCTGGATGGCATGCTGGCGCAGGTCCCGGCGATGCAGCAGGAATTGGCAGACGTGATTGCTGGGGGCGACCAGGGTTTCGATCCCTATGTCCGCCACAACCCGGACCGCCCCGCACCGGCCAATCACCTGCTTGAACGCAAGGATTGGTCAGCCTTCTACTTCTGGCGCGATGGGGCAGTCGTTGCGGAAAATGCGCGCCGTTGCCCCGCCACCATGGCCGCGCTTGAACTGGCGCCGATGCCGGTCAGTCCGGGCCGCTCACCCAATGCCCATTGGTCGAGCCTGCTGCCGGGGACCCATATCAAGCCGCACTGCGGCATGCTCAATACGCGGCTGATCTGCCACATTCCGATCCGCACCGCCCCGAACTGCTGGCTGCGCGTCGGCAGCGATACCCGCACCTGGGAGCCAGGCGTGCCGCTGGTTTTTGACGATTCGATCGAGCACGAGGCGAAGAACGACGGCTCGCAGCGTCGCGTCGTCCTGCTGTTCGAGATCTGGCGGCCCGAAGTGCCCGAGGAAGACCGCGCGGTGATCGCGCGGATCTTCCAGGCCATCGGCAGCTACAGCTCAGGCTAGATTGGCCGCGAGGAACTCGCGCGTCCGGGCGTCCGCAAGCTGAGCGCCGGCTTCATCGCGGCGATCACCCATTTCGGCGGCAAAGCCATGGTCCAGTCCTGCGTAGTCGTGCAGCGTCACCTTGGGGTGATCGTCGAGCCCGGCATGGATCGCGGCCTGTGCTTCCGGGCCGACAAAGTGGTCGGCAGTCGGGATGTGCAGCATCAGCGGGTTGGCGATAGCGTGGCTCTCACCCAGCATCTGGTCGATCATCACGCCGTAATAGCCGACCGAGGCATCGATATCGGTCCGCGCGGCCGCCATATAGGCCATCCGGCCACCCAGGCAGTAACCGACCAGGCCAACCTTGCTGACGCTTTCAGCGCCGCGCAGATGGCGGATGGCGGCTTCGATATCCTGGACGCCCAGGTCAGGATCGTACTGCCCGAAATAGTCAAAGGCTTCCTGCAGCTGCTCCGGCACATCGGGATCGAGCTCGATTCCTGGGGCAAAGCGCCAGAAGATATCGGGGGCGAGCGCCAGGTAGCCCTCGCTGGCCCAGGTTTCGCACTTTTGTTGGATCCCGGGGTTCACCCCGAAGATTTCGGGAATCACGATGATTGCAGCCTTGGGTTTGCCGGCCGGCCGGGCAACGTAGGCCGGGATCTGCGCGCTGCCGTTATAGGCGGGAAACTGGGTGTTGGTGGCCATGGGATGCTCCGCGAGTGAGGGTGGGCGGGTAAAGGGCTAGATGCCAATATGTCGGCTGGATGGACTTTGCCAAGGCCCTGTGCCAGCTTGATGACCGGAACTGGGACCGGCGGCAAGGAGACCACGATGAAGATCAATGTCGAGATCGACTGTACCCCGGAAGAGGCGCGCTCGTTCCTGGGCTTGCCGGATGTCGGCAAGGCCAACCAGTTTTATATCGAGGCCATATCCAAGGCGATGAAGGGTGCCGGCAATGTCGAGCAGATCCAGGACATCGCCAAGAATATCGCCCCGATGGGGCAGATGGGCCTCAAGCTGTTCCAGCAATTCGTTGAGAATGGCGCCGCTTTCGCAGCCGGGGCCAAGAAGAAGAGCGAGGATTGAACCCGCTGCGGGTTTGTCTGACTGACCATGACTGACACGATCTTCGCCCTGTCGAGCGGCGCGCCGCCGGCCGCGATTGCCGTCGTCCGCATCAGCGGGCCGGCGGCAGGCGCAGCCTTGCAGGCGCTGGCCGAGCGGCTTCCACCAGAACGTCGCACGGTGACGGCGACGCTGCGGGACAGCGGCGGTGCCGTGCTTGACCGGGCGCTGGTGCTGTGGCTGCCGGGTCCGAATACCGCCACGGGCGAGGATACGGCCGAACTGCACCTCCATGGCGGCCGGGCGGTGGTGGCCGCAGTTTCCGCAGCGCTGGATGCCTTGCCAGGCCTGCGCGCAGCCGAACCGGGCGAATTCACCCGCCGTGCCTTTGCCAATGGCCGGATCGATCTGGCTGAAGCCGAAGGCCTGGCCGACTTGCTCAATGCCGAGACCGAGCTGCAACGCCAGTCGGCGCTGGCTATGGCGGGTGGAGCCTTCTCGCGCCAGGTCGAGGCGTGGCGGGAACAACTCCTGGGGCTGTCCGCCTCGGTCGAGGCCGTGCTCGATTTCGCTGACGAGGACGATGTCGCGCTGCTGCCGGCCGATTTCCTCCAGCGGGTCGATGCCTTGCGTGCCCAGATTGCCACCTGGCTGACGCGGCCGCGCGTCGAGGTGTTGCGTGAAGGCTTGCGAGTGGTCATCGCTGGTCCGCCGAATTCCGGAAAAAGCACTTTATTCAATACCTTGGTTCAAGCCGATGCGGCTATTGCAACCCCGATTGCCGGTACCACGCGCGACGTGCTGACTCGCCCGGTTGCCTACGCCGGGGTCCCATTTCTGTTTGCCGATACTGCCGGCCTCCATGATGCGACCGACGATGTGGTTGAGGCGATCGGGATCGAACGCGCGCTCGAGGCGCTCGACCGGGCCGACCTGGTGCTGTGGCTGGGCCCCGAGGGCGAGGGGCCGCTCGGGGCCTGGGAAGTGTCGGCGCAGTGTGACCGGCCGCAGGGTGCGGCAAAGCGCCAGGCGCGTCACCGTGTCTCGGCAGTGAGCGGCGAGGGGATTGCGGCGCTGATCGCCGATCTGGTCGCTACGGCCCGTCAGGCCATGCCCAAGCCCGGTGAGGCGGCGCTGAACCAGCGCCAGCACGATCTGCTGCTTGAGGCTGCCCGCGCGCTCCAGGCGGCAGAGGACGAGACGGATCCCCTCCTGGTGGCCGAAGCGCTCCGCCTGGCGCGGGTCGCCTTTGACGCACTGCTGGGCCGAACCACGACCGAGGACATGCTCGATGCGCTGTTCGGGCGCTTCTGCATCGGGAAGTAGACCGCCCGGCGCAAAAGCTGTTCCACGTGAAACATCGCTCGGCTAAAGGCCGCAGCAAGCATGGACCAGTTTGACATCATCGTTGTGGGTGGCGGACACGCCGGAGTGGAGGCGGCTGCCGCGGCCGCGCGGATGGGCGCGCGCACGGCGTTGGTCAGTTTTGATCTCGATGCCATCGGCGCGATGAGCTGCAACCCGGCGATTGGCGGGCTCGGCAAGGGCCACCTGGTGCGCGAGGTTGATGCCTGCGACGGGATCATTGCCCGCGCCGCCGATGCCGGGGCGATCCATTACCGGATGCTCAACCGCTCCAAGGGCAGCGCTGTGCAGGGCCCGCGCGTCCAGGCCGACCGCAAGCGGTTCAAGGCAGCTGTCCAGCAGCTGTTGGGCCAACAAGGTGACCTGGCGCTGGTGCAGGGCGAAGCAGCGGCGCTGCGGTTGTCAGGCGGGCGCGTCGCCGGGATCGGCCTGGCTGATGGCACCCCGCTGGCTGCCCGCGCGTTGGTGCTCTGCACCGGCACCTTCCTGGGCGGCGCGCTGTTCCGAGGTGAGGAACAGCTGGTCGGCGGGCGGATTGGTGAAGCTTCGGCCCAGCGCCTTGCGGCACAGCTGCGTGAAGCCGCGCTGCCGATGGCGCGGCTCAAGACCGGCACCCCGCCGCGGCTCGATGGCCGGACGATCGACTGGGCCATGCTCGAAGAGCAGCCGTCTGATCCCGAAGAGTGGACGATGTCGGCGCTGCCAGTGGCCCATGGCGGGGCGGGGCGCGCCCTGCCGCAGGTGTTCTGCGCGATCACCCGCACCAACGTCCGCAGCCATGACGTCATCCGCGCCAACCTGCACCGTTCGCCGTTGTTTTCCGGGGCGATCGGCGCGCAGGGGCCGCGCTACTGCCCCTCGATCGAGGACAAGATTCACCGCTTTGGCGACCGTGATGGGCACCAGGTTTTCCTTGAGCCAGAAGGGCTGGACACGCACCTGGTCTATCCCAACGGCATCTCGACTTCGCTGCCGGCCGATGTGCAGCTTGCCATGCTGCGGACCATGAAGGGCCTGGAACAGGTCGAGATGGTCGTGCCCGGCTATGCAGTCGAATATGATCATATCGATCCGCGCGCCTTGCGGCCCAGCCTGGAACTGCGCGATCTGCCGGGGCTCTACTGCGCCGGGCAGATCAACGGCACGACGGGCTATGAAGAGGCGGCGGCACAAGGGTTGGTCGCCGGGATGTCGGCTGCGGCGGAAGTGCTGGGTCGTCAGCCGATCGCGCTCGATCGGGCCAATTCCTACATGGCGGTGATGATCGATGACCTGACCCTGCACGGGGTGAGCGAGCCTTACCGCATGCTCACTGCGCGCGCCGAGTACCGGCTGCGACTGCGGGCGAATAATGCCACGACGCGGTTGACCTCGCTGGCCCTGGCTGCGGGCTGCGTCGGCCCCCAGCGCGCCGAATGGTTCGCGCGGCGTGAGGAAACCCGCGTAAGGATTGAGGCGGCTTTGGACAGCACGGTGACCGGCCACGAACTGGCCACAGCGGGTCTGCCGGTGCGAGCCGACGTTGGCCGCCTGCCGCTGCGCGAATGGCTGCGGTTCGGGGGAGTGGACCTCGAGAACCTGTCACCCTGGCTGGGTGAAGACCTGCATGACGATCCAGAGCTCGCAGCAGAACTCGCCGAGGACGCGGCCTATGCCCCCTATCTTGCGCGGCAGGACAGCGAATTGGCCGATCTGCGTGCGGGTGAGGCGCTGCCGCTGGGGGATGACTTTCCTTATGCCGCGATTCCCGGCCTGTCGCGTGAGATGGTGGAACGGCTGTCCAGGGCCCGGCCTGCCACACTGGCGGCTGCTGGGCGGCTTCCGGGGATTACCCCGGCGGCGCTCGCTGCCCTGCTGGTTCATGCCCGCCGCCGCGCCGATATCGCCGCATGATCGCGACCGAACAGCAAGCCCGCGCCTGGCTTGCGGCTTTGCCGGAATGGGATGCTGTCGCAGCCGAACGGATCGAGCGGCTGATCGCCTTGCTGGTCGAGGAGAACGCGCGGCAGAACCTGGTGGCCGCCGCTAGCCTGCCGCTGGTCTGGCAGCGCCATATCGCCGATTCGGCGCAACTGCTGCCGCATGTTCCACGTGAAACATCCTCGTCCTGGCTTGATCTGGGGACCGGTGCGGGCTTTCCGGGACTGGTGATTGCGGCACTGCGGCCCGATTGCGAAGTGGTCATGGTCGAATCGCGAGCGCGGCGGATCGAATGGCTCGAGCGAGCGCGAATCGCATTGGGGTTGGAGTGGGCGCAGGTTGTCGGTGCGCGGCTCGAACAGGTCGAGTCCCGGCCATTCCGCGTCATTTCGGCACGGGCCTTCGCTCCACTCGTCCGATTGCTCGACCTATCCGCACGCTTTTCCACAAAGGACACGTTGTACCTGTTGCCGAAGGGGCGCTCGGCGCAGCAGGAACTGTCAGAGCTCAAGGGATGGAATCACCTGTTCCACGTGGAACAGTCGCTGACCGATCCCGAGGCGGGGGTCATTGTTGGCCAGCTGCTCGGCAAAAAGGGGAGAAAACCGTGATTCGCATGGCGATCGCAAACCAGAAGGGCGGGGTGGGCAAGACCACCACGGCGATCAACCTTGCGACCGCGCTGGCCGCCACCGGCTCGAAAGTGCTGCTGATTGACCTTGATCCGCAGGGCAATGCCTCGACCGGGATCGGCATCGCCACCAATGACCGCGAACGTTCGACCTATGACCTGCTGGTCGATCAGATGCCGCTCAGCGAATGTGTTTCCTCAACAAGGATCCCCGGGCTCGACATCGTCCCGGCCACGGTGGACCTTTCGGGCGCCGAGGTTGAGCTGGTTTCGGTCGAGAATCGTACCGCTCGCCTGCGTCAGGCCCTCTCATCGGATGCCGGGCATGACATCTGCCTGATCGATTGCCCGCCATCGCTCGGCCTGCTCACGCTCAACGCGCTCTGTGCCGCCGATACCCTGCTGGTCCCGCTACAGTGCGAGTTTTTCGCGCTCGAGGGGCTCAGCCAGCTGCTCCAGACCGTGGAGCGGGTTCAGCAGCGCTTCAACCCGGATCTCGGCATCATCGGCGTGGCGCTGACCATGTTCGATCGCCGTAATCGTCTGACCGACCAGGTCGCGGATGACGTCCGCTCCTGCCTGGGGCCGCTGGTGTTTGAATCGGTCATCCCGCGCAATGTCCGCCTGTCCGAGGCGCCCAGCCATGGCCTGCCGGCGCTGGTCTATGATCATTCCTGCGCGGGAAGCCGCGCTTACATCGCCCTGGCCCGCGAAGTGATTGGCCGCCTGCCCGAGTCGAGGAAAGCCGCATGAGCGACGACAACACCACCAGCACCGCCCCGCAGGCTGCCGCCAAGAAGAAGCCCCTGGCGCTGGGGCGCGGCCTTGGCGCGCTGCTCGGCGAAACCCGCCGCGAAGAACCGCTGGTCAATCCCGCCGCGCTATCGAACGCGTCGGGGGCTGCTGCAGCCAAGGATGGCCTGGCCTTGCTGGCAGTCGCTGCAATCGTGCCGCATCCGGGCCAGCCACGCCGTCATTTCGATGAGGCGGCGCTGGATGAACTGGCTGCCTCAATCGCCGCACGCGGCGTGATCCAGCCGGTGATCGTGACGCCGCACGGCGCAGGGCGGTGGCGGCTGGTTGCCGGGGAACGCCGCTGGCGTGCCGCGCAGCGGGCACAACTCCATGAAATTCCTGCAATTATCCGCGATCTTGATGAGCGGGAGGTTACCGCCCTTGCGCTGATCGAGAATTTGCAGCGCGAGGATCTCAATCCGATCGAAGAGGCCCGCGCCTACCACCGCCTGGCTGACGATGAGGGACTGACCCAGGCCGAGATTGCCAAGCTGGTCGATAAGAGCCGCAGCCATGTCGCTAACCTTCAGCGGCTGCTGACCTTGCCGGACAGCGTGATCGCGCTGGTCGAAGGGGGCA
>JAJTFU010000036.1 GCA_021299075.1 Novosphingobium sp.
TCGCACCCCCAGTGGCAATGCTGATGCCGATCTCGGCGGCATAGAAGTTGGGGACGTAAGCGATCAGCAGCAAGTTGACGATCGACATGGCGATCATCGGTCCGGAATAGGCCAGCAAAGGCCACAGACGTGCTTGTTCTTGCTTGGTCACGCGGTGGCCCTTTGCTGCGAGGAATAAGGAATGACGCTTTCGCCTTTGACGGCGACCCGGTGCATCACGCGGGTCTCTGGCCAATAGTCGGCCACGGCATAGTGCTGGGTCGAGCGATTGTCCCAGATCACAGTATCGCCAGCATTCCAGCTCAAGCGGACCTGGCGGTCGGGGCTTTCAGCAACGGCGAACAGGCCCTGCAGCACTGCCTCGCTTTCAGCGGCTGTGAGGCCCTCAATCCGCTGGGTGTAGATCCGATTGACGAACAACGAGGGTTTTTCGATCTCTGGTATCCAGCGGATGACCGGGTGAATTGCCGCGATTTCCTTGCCCATTACCGTGGTGATCAGCTCGGGCGGGCGCCCATCGAGCGGAAGCTGGTGGTAGGCGGTAAGTGGCTCGAGAAAGCGCTTCATCGGCTCGCTTAGCGCCTCATAGGCGGCGGTCATGCTTGCCCAGATGGTATTGCCGCCGCCGCCCGCTGGGGTCTCGACACAGTGCAGAATGCAGACGCCTGCCGGTGGATCCTTGAAGGTGGTGTCGGTGTGCCAGACGTTGATGTCAGGCGGGTTGTCGTGGTCGTTGATCACCAGCGCCACCACGCGGTTGCCATCCACGCAGCCGAACTTAGGGTGTGAATCGGGCATCGGCTCACCGAAGGCCTCGGCAAGATTGACCTGCTGATCAGCGCTCAGTGGCTGGCTGCGAATTACCAGCAACTGATACTTACAAAGTGCCTGCCGAAGCTCCCTCGCTGTTTCGCCTTCAAAGTCGGCGCAAAGGTCGATCCCGGAAATCTCTGCGCCAATATGCGGGGAGAGGCAGCTCAGCTTCATGGCGTGTCGCCGTAGTGGAATTCGACGGCCTGGAGCCGCGAATAACTGTCCAGCGCTCCAAAACCGCCCTCGATCCCGAACCCCGACTGCTTGGCAGCCTCTGCGCTATGCGAGAAGCCGGCGCCCATACGCTGCACCGGTGCGGTCATGATTTTGGTCATACCGGCATCGATCCGATCGGCCATGCGGTGCGCCCGACCAAGATCGCGGGTCCAGACAGTCGCAGCCAACCCATAGGGGGTTGAATTGGCCAATCGAACCGCCTCGTTCTCGCCTTCAAAGCGGGACACGGCCAGAACCGGGCCGAAGATCTCCTGCTGGACAATCCGGGCCGAACTGTCGGTCTGGCCGATAATCGTTGGTTCGACATAGAAGCCGCCGGTCTCGGCCAGTGCGCCGCGGCCATCGCATAAAATTTCACCACCCTGAGCCTCGGCTTCGGCAATGAAGCCTTCGACGATGTCCTTTTGCCGGGCACTGGCCAGCGGCCCGAAGCGTGTTTCGGGATTTGAAGGATCGCCCGCCTTGGTCGCCTTGGCCATGGTCACGATGCGGCTCACAAGCGTCGGCAAAGACCACTTCCGGGGATTTGCCACCGCATTCCAGCAGCACCGGCTTGAGCGTGCTTTCGCCCACTGCCCGCATGATCGCCTTGCCGGTTGCGGTCGAACCGGTGAAGGCCACCATGTCGATGCCGCCATGGCGGACAAGAGCATCGCCGGTAGCACCGTCGCCCTGCACCAAATTGAGCACGCCGGGCGGCAGCCCCGCTTCCATGGCCAACTCGGCAATGATCGAAGCTGAGCCGGGCGACAACTCCGACGGTTTGACCACCACGGTATTGCCCGCCGCCAGCATCGGCGCGATTTTCATCATCAGGTTGATTGCCGGGAAATTCCACGGAATGATCGCGCCGATCACGCCGCGCGGCCGGCGAACCTGCATCTCAAAAGCACCAGCATCGGTCGCGGGAACCGCCCCGCGCGGCCATTTGTCAACCGCTTCGCCGTAATAGCGGGTGAACCCGGCGGCGACCATGCCGGCCTCGAACATCCCGGCACCCATCGGCTTGCCCATGTCGCGGCAATCGGCCGCCGCAATCCGTGGCGCATTGGCTTCGATCAGACCAGCCAAGGATTTGAGCATCCCGGCCCGGGCTACCGGCGGCAGCGCGCTCCATACCCCGTCAAACGCCCTGCGCGAGGACAGGACCGCCCGATCAACCGCTTCAGTCCCGGCCGCAGCAAACTCGCCTGATTTCTTTCCGCTCGCCGGGTCAATCTGCGCAATGATCCGCTGCGAGGCCGGGTCAATGCGCTGCCCGTCGATCAAGGGTGTCAGGTCGATTCTATCGCTCACGCGGCTTCACTCCTTGCTTGGCTATCCTCGCGGATCATGTCCGCCGCTTTTTCACCGATCATGATACAGGTGGCATTGATGTTGCCGGCCGGGATTGCCGGGATGATCGAGGCATCCGCAACCCAAAGTCCGTCGAGACCTTTAACCCGCAAACGGGAGTCGACGACGCCGTCGGCCCCCGGGGCCATCTTGCAGGTGCCGCTGGGGTGGTACATCAAGATCCCGGCTTCACGAATATATTGGGCAAGCCCGGCATCGCTCGTGTCCGCAGGTGAGACGATGCGCGAAACAAACGGTGCCAGGGACGGGGCCTTGAGCACGTCTAAGGCGATCCTGAGGCCAGCACTCAAACGCGCAACATCGGCGTCCTCCGCAAACAACTGATGATCAATGACCGGCGGATCAGCTGGGTTGGCGGAATTGATCGTGATCGATCCGCGCGACAAAGGCCGACACAGACCCACTGCCAGTGCCATTTGCGGCCGTGAAATGCGTTTCGCCTTGCCAGCGACAATTTCATGGGCAGACGGCGAAAGGATGATCTGAATGTCGGGAGCTGCAAGCCCGTCTTCGGTGCGGACAAAGGCCTGGGCATGCCCGATTGGTGTGCTGAGCGGTCCCTTCCGGTTCAGAACATAGTTGAGCGCGTGGATCGGCGAGCGGATGGGGCCCTGATCACTGGTCAGCGTCGGGATCGTAACTTCGAACTCGACCGTTGCGCCCGAATGCTCCATCAAGTCGGCACCCACGGCTGGGTTGTCGACAATTGTGGTAATGCCATGCTGGCTGAGCGTCTTGGTGGGCCCAATCCCTGACAGCATCAGCAGTTTGGGCGATGCGATAGCGCCGGCACTCAGGATCACCCCGCGTGCAGCCTTTGCCGTATGGCCCACCCCCCCAGTGTTGTAGCGAACACCGCTGGCCCGGCCGTTCTCGATTTCTATCCGTTCAACCATGGCGCCGGTTCGAATCGACAGATTGGCCCGGCCGCGGGCAGGGTCAAGATAGGCCGCCGCCGTACTGTGACGCGCGCCGCGTCGCTGCGATGCCTGGCATATTGCCGCGCCTTCACGCTTTGCGCCATTGAGATCATCCGATCGGCCATGGCCGAGCTCGTCGAAAGCGGCAATGAACGGACCAACCAGCGGGTGGGGCGAGCGGGGCTGTTCGACCGACAGCGGACCGCTTCCGCCGCGTTGGTCATTCGCCCCGGTATCGCTGGACTCGAGTCGCCGAAAATAGGGCAGCACATCGTCATGGCTCCAGCCGCGATTGCCCGATTGCGCCCAGAGATCGTAGTCATAGGCGTGGCCGCGCACGAACATCATGCCGTTGAGTGAACTGCCGCCACCAAGCATCTTGCCGGCGGGCCACATGTCGATACGCCCGCCTCGCGACGCATCAGGCTTGGCAAAATAGTGCCAGTTCATGTCAGGCCGCGGGAACGAGAACATCATGAAAGCTGGAACGCTGACGAACGGGTGTCGGTGATCGCGCCCCGCTTCAAGCAGCAGCACGCGGCATTTGGGATCTTCGGACAGGCGCGCGGCGATCACCGCGCCGGACGAACCCGCGCCGACAACAATGAAATCCCACTCTTCACTGCTTGTCCGCTTCATATCCGTCCCGTCTTGCATCGCTTTATGCGCACATATGCTTCTCAGGCTCCTGCTTAGGCGCATTGCGTGCAAGCCGATTATTCGAAAACACCAAAAACGCTTTGCATTTGCCTTCATTGCGGCTGGACCTGACGAGCAATGCTGGCGCCCATCGCAAGAAAGGGATAGCCTTGGCGGCACAGCCAGCTCCGGGGAGGTCAAGGCAGCTTGGGAAATCCCTACACGATTGAACCAAAATTGAGACTCTGGTCGGGCCGCCCGGATGCCCTTTCGCGCGACTATGATCCTGATCTGGTGCAGCCTTGGCGCCCCGAATACGGCTTGCGGCTGAAACCGACCGCATGGGCAGCCGAGGGCTTTCGCGAGATTACCGATATTGAAGACGGTTTCACGGTGGTGATCGGCGATATCACTCACCTTGAAGACGCATTGCAGCGCCGCACTAGCCAAAATGCCCTGAATTTCCACTTTCGCCTGTTGGGAAGCAGCAGCATCGAAGTTGAAGGCGAAGAGCCGATGACCGTGCACCAGCAAACCCTAATCCTGCTGCTTAGCCCGGACGGGATCGCCAAGACCGAACGGTTCTTCTCGGGCGAGCACGAACAATCGGTGACGATTTGCTGCCAGCCTGAATTCATTCTGAAACGCTTTCACGATTCGGGCGACAAGATGCCCAAGATTCTGAAGACTTGCCTTGAAGGCGAAACCGGACAGCCGATCTTCGCCAGCACCGCGCTCAACGTGCAAATGGCATCCGCGGTCAAGGCGTTGGTTGAAAACGAGTTCGAGCACGATTTTCGCCGGGTTTTTGTTGAGGCCAAGGCGCTGGAATTGTTGCTGCTTTCGCTGGTTGCCTTAAGCGAATGCGAGGACAGGCTTGAGCGCGGGTTCGTGCCACTGGGCCAACGTGATACAGAGCGGGTTGCTATTGTCCGCAAATCGCTCGACGATCACTTTCTTGACCCCCCATCGATTACCCAACTGGCCCGCGAAGTGGGCGTGAACGAAGCCAAACTGATGCATCTGTTCAAGCAACAGGTAGGGGAAACGATCTTCAACTATTCGCAGCGCCTCAAGATGGAACATGCCAAGACCTTGCTTGAAACGACCGAGGAATCGATCACCGAAATCGCTTTCGAGGTCGGGTATGAATACTCCAGCAACTTCACGACTGCTTTCCGCCGCCATTTCGGCTTAACCCCCAAAACCGCAAGGCAGGCAGCAGCACGGTAGTGCGCGCAAATTGCAAAGCACTTCGCCGCAACACCATAAGCGGGACCGCTGAGGTGGGCCTATGCAACAGACTGGACACGATTATGAAGAGGGCTCGCCAGTGGCGGAAAAATTCAACGCAATCCTGATCGAAGATGTCGACGGCAAGCCGCGGGCTGGCTTGACCCAGCTTTCAACCGAGCAGTTGCCGGATGAAGCGGTTCTGGTTCGCGTTTCGCATTCAACTCTGAACTACAAGGATGGCCTTGCCGTTTCGGGAAAGGGCCGGATCGCGCGCAGCCTGCCGATGGTTGCGGGCATCGATCTGGCGGGCACGGTTGAGGAATCGTCGGATCCGGCCTGGCAGAAGGGCGACCGGGTGCTGGTCAACGGCTTCGGGCTGTCAGAGAAGTACTGGGGCGGCTATAGCCAGTTTGCGCGCATGAAGCCCGAGTGGCTGGTTCGGATTCCCGACGGCTTGTCGGCCGAGGAGGCCATGGCCATCGGCACTGCCGGCTACACATCGATGCTCTGCGTATTGGCGATCGAGGACCATGGGACCAAACCGGGCGACGGCCCGGTTCTGGTCACGGGTGCCTCTGGCGGGGTCGGCTCGGTTGCGGTCATGCTGCTGGCGGCCTTGGGCTATGATGTCGTCGCCGCAAGCGGCCGGACGCAAGAGAACGAGGGCTTCCTGCTGGATCTCGGCGCTTCAAGGCTGATCGGCCGCGAAGAACTGGCGCGCGCAGCCAAGCCGCTTGAAGCCGAAACCTGGGCGGCAGTGGTTGACAGCGTCGGAGCCGAGGTGCTGGCAACCGCGCTGGCGCAAACGCGCTATGAAGGCATCGTTGCGGCATGCGGGCTAGCCGGGGGGACTGGCCTGCCAACCTCGGTCATGCCCTTCATCTTGCGCGGCGTGACCTTGCGCGGGATTGACTCGGTGATGGCATCCCAAGCGCGGCGGCAGCGTGCCTGGAACCGCTTAGCGCAGTTGGTCGACAAGGCCCGCCTGGCCAGCATCTATTCGGTCGAGCCGATGAGCGAGGTTCCGCGCCTGGCCAGCGACATCATCGATGGCAAGATTCGCGGCCGGGTCGTGGTTGACGTGAACGCCTGATCGGTACCGAATTCGGAGTAACAAGCATGGCACACAAGGCACTTGACGGGATTATCAGCGGTGATCGCCATGCATCACTCGATGAACTACGTCGACGCACCGCAAAGGCTGCATCGGCGCTGCACGAGGCCGGCATCTGGCAGGGCGATCGGGTCGCCCTGCTTTTGCGCAATGACATCGCCTTCTTTGAAGCAACGATGGCAGCCTCGGTGCTTGGAGCAGTCACGGTGCCGCTCAACTGGCACATGACGGCCGATGAAATCGACTACATCCTGAACGATTGCGAGGCCAAACTCGTGATCGCCCATGCCGATCTGGTCGATGAGGCGCTGATCTCGGTCTGCGCCGGACGCGAACTGGTCGTGGTCGAAACTCCGCCTGAAGTGTCCGGCCAATACGATGCTTCGCGCCCAACCCGCCTATCAAATGCCCTCCCGATCTGGGGCGACTGGATCGAGGGGCATGAGGCCTGGGACCGGCCAAGCATGCAGGTGACTGGGCCGATGTTCTACACCTCGGGCACGACCGGGCAGCCCAAAGGGGTCAAGCGTTTGCCGATTTCGCCCGATGCGGTGAAAGCGGTTATGCACCGCGCGGCGGTTTCGTTTGGCATTGGCAGCGGTGAAGTTCGCTCGGTGATGACCGGACCACTTTATCACAGCGCACCCAATGCTTACGCCATGCAGGTCCTCGGTGAAGGTGGGTTGCTGGTACTGCAATCGAAATTCAACCCGCTTGAATTGCTCGAGCTGATTGAAAAGTACCGAATTACCAACCTGCACATGGTGCCAACGATGTTCGTCCGCCTGCTGGCACTCGGCGATGACGACAAGCGCCGTTTCGACTTCTCCAGCCTGCGCCATGTTGTTCACGGCGCGGCACCGTGCCCACCCGATGTGAAGCGCGCAATGATCGAATGGTGGGGTCCGGTAATCCACGAATACTACGCAATGACCGAGACTGGCTTCATTGCGATCTCGAACAGCGAAGACTGGCTGCGCTACCCTGGCAGTGTTGGCCATCCGGCTCCGGGGGTCACGATCCAGACCCGCCGCGATGACGGCAGCCAATGTGATCCTGGCGAGCCCGGTGAGATTTTCGTTCATTCCGAAACAACCGGCCATGTGGCCTACCACCGTGCCGAGCAGAAGACGGCCGAACTGCGCCATGGCGATTTCGTAGCGACCGGGGATATTGGCTATCTCAACGAGGACGGCTTCCTGTTCATTTCCGATCGCAAGACCGACATGGTCATTTCCGGAGGAGTGAACATTTACCCGGCTGAGGTCGAGCAAGCGCTGATCGGCATGCCTGGGGTGAGCGATTGCGCGGTGTTTGGTGTGCCGCACCCCGAATTCGGCGAGCAGCTCGTGGCTGCGGTCCAGCCAAGCGAAGGCGCAGAGATTGGCGAGGGTGCGGTGCAGGCTTTCCTCAAGGAACGGATCTCGTCGTACAAGGTGCCGCGGATCATCCGGATCTGCGATCAGTTCCCGCGCGAGGATTCGGGCAAGGTCAAGAAGCACAAGCTGCGCCAGACCCTGTTTGGCGAAATCGCTGCCTGAATGAACGCGCCGCGAAAAGTTGCGATTGTCGGCGCCGCGGCCAGCCCGGTGGGCAGGTGGGCGCCAAGCGACCAAGACGATGACGCCCTGTTCGAGCTCGATGTGCTTGGGCCGCTGGTGATCGCAGCGCTGGCCGAAGCGGGTCTGGATCGCAGCGCCGTCGATACAGCGGCCTTCGTCACGCCCAGCCCTTCAACCCGCCAGCTTGGGTTCTCGACCTATATGGCCGCGCGGCTAGGGCTGCGCTGCAATGGCTCGGTGTCCGAGGTTAGCGCGCTGGGGGTCTCGGGCGGACTGGCTTTCGATCAGGCGTTGGCCGATGTCGCATTGGGTCGCTCTGAAACGGCTCTGGCCCTCGGCATTTCCTACCAGACCAATGCCCCCTTGCCGGTGGTCATGGAGCACAGCCTGCGCGCGGTGGGCGATGTCGATTTTCAATCGCCGTTCGGGCTTACCCCGATCAGCTGGTATGCCTTCGATGCCGCGCGCTACATGCACGAAACCGGAATAACGCGAGAGCAGATCGCCCAGATCGCGGTAAAAAGCCGCAGGCATGCAATGGCCAACGAGCTGGCCCAATTTCGCAAGGAGTTGACGCTGGAAGAGGTTCTGGCCCAGCGGATGATCGTTTCCCCGCTTGGCCTGTTCGAAGTGCCATCGGTAGCCGACGGAGCGATCTGCCTGGTGCTGGCCAGCGAAGAGGCGGCCCGCGCCAGTGGCAAGCCCTATGTGACCGTGGAAGGCCGCGGCTATCATCACGAGGGCTATCACCAAATCGGCGGAAAACCCCACGATATGACCGCCTTTCCGGCCGCCCGGCAGGCCGCCCGCGCGGCGTTGGATACCGCGGGAGTGAGCCTGGGCGATATCGACCTTGCCGAACTTTATGCGCCTTGCACAATAACCGAAGTCCTGGTCAGCGAAGCGATCGGGTTCTGTGCAAAAGGCCAGGGCGCGCTCGATGCCGCTGCGGGCGTAACCTCACTTGGCGGACGGATCCCGATCAACACTTCGGGTGGCTGCCTGTCTCGCGGTCATCCTCCGGCACTAACGGGGCTTTACGGCTTGCTTGAGCTGCGCGAACAATTGCTTGGCCGTTGTGGCGCGCGGCAGGTCGAAGGTGCCCGGTTGGCCATGCACTGTTGCGAATCCGGAAACTACAATGCTGCCCTGATCCATGTGCTTGAGGGCCCGAAATGACACTTCCAATTATCAACATTAACGCTGACTTGCCGTCGGTACCGCGCAGTGGCCACTTCACCCGCCAATTCTGGCAGGCGCTTGGTGAAGGCCGGTTCCTGCTTCAGCAGTGCACCGCTTGCACCGCTCTGCGTTTCCCCCCCGGCAGCATTTGTACCGAATGTTCGGGATCTGAAACGCTTTGGATCGAAGCCGGCGGCAGGGGCACGCTTTATGCACTCACCACCGTCCACGCCGGCCCGCCAGCACTGATGCGAGATGGCCCCTATACCCGGGCGATAGTCGATCTGAATGAAGGTGTTCGGCTGATTGCGGAATGGCTCGGCGATCCCCAGGCCCGCTTCGACACACCTGTTGAACTTGTCGTCACGCGCTATGCCAATGGCTGCCTGTTCGGCGCCCGGTCAATTGCTGCCTAGTGCGCTAGCATAGGCCGAAACCGGCGCCAGATCTTCATCTGCCAGAGCTGTTGCGGCCTGCTTCATTTGCTGCCCGGCCATGTCCGCCGGGTCATAGCCGCGCCCGCCAGCCCGGTAAGCCTTGAGGCTGGCTAGGATATACCAGTCGGCCTGGCCCGCCAGCCGCGGCGCACCAATGTCAGCATTGCCCATGCCGTCCGCGCCGTGACACGCAGCGCAGCCGTCATAGGCCTGGACTCCGCGCGCTTGGGCAGCGCTTTTGGCGATTGTCGCATGTGGTGCCGATGCCGATCGCTTGCTGTAAAAGGCCGCTGCGCGCTTGCGTTCTTCCGGACCAAGTGATTGGGCAATCACGTACATCTGCGGGCCGAACGGGTCACCCGGCTGCGTCCCGCGCGCGCCCGCCGCAAAATGGTTGAGCTGCGATTCCAGGTAGGCGGCATCGAGCCCGGCAAGCCGCGGTGCTGATCTGGCCTCAATGCCTTCGCCCTTGCTGCCATGGCAGACGGCGCAGCTTGCGACCATCTTCTGGACCTCATGCTCCTGCATGCCGGTCGACGCCGCGAACGCGATTCCCGAGGCGGCGGCCAGCAATCCGATTGGAGCAATCCAGTGTGATGTGCGAATCATGGGTATCTCCAAGCCAGCTGGCGAACCACGATAAAGCCCGCAAATCGGCCAATCTCAACGATGGATGCATTTTGCATAACAGATGCCGGGTATCCCATAAGCAGATAGCAATGTCCCGGGTTAGGGCATGAACTCAGAAATTCAGGTAACAACATTGCGGGAGGTCATCATGTCGAGAACTTGGAAGAGCTTGCTTCTGGCGAGTGGTACGTGGGCGGCACTGGCCGCAGCTCCCGCCCTGGCGCAGGACGCAGATGCCGACGAAGCCGGCAGTGGTGAAATCGTCGTTACTGCCCAAAAGCGAGCTCAGAGCGTTCAGGACATTCCCTTTACGGTGAATGCAGTCGCCGGTGAATCGCTCCAGAACGCTGGCGTTACCGATGTCTTCTCGCTCCAAACGCAGGTCCCTGGCCTCGATATCCGCACCACCAACCCGCCATCGGCAGGCGGCGCCTTTTCGATCCGTGGGCTGGGCACCGGCGTGTTCAACCTGGGCTTCGAGCCGTCGGTCGGCACCGTAATCGATAACGTTTACCGCTCGCGCTCGGGCCTGGTTGCAGGCAGCGACTTCCTCGATCTCGAGCGCGTCGAAGTGCTCAAGGGCCCGCAGGGCACGCTGTTCGGCAAGAACACCTCGGCCGGCCTGATCCACTTCGTCACCGCCAAGCCGGATCTCGGGAAGACGGCGTTCACCCTGCGCGGCGAATACGGCAATCACAAGCGCGTCAACCTGCAGGGCATGGTCAACCTGCCGCTGAGCGATACCGCTGCCCTGCGTGTTGCTGCTGGCTTCGTCGATGACGACGGCTACATTCGCGACGCCGTTACCGGTGCCGGTTATGGCGAGAAGCACCGCTTCAACATTCGCGGCCAGATACTAATTGAGCCAAGCGACAGTTTCAGCGTGCGGCTGATTGCCGACTACGCCAAGGCTGACGAGCTTTCGATAACCGCAGTCCCTTTCAAGGTGGATGCCGCAGACACGCTTGCCAACCAGGCGCTCGCAACGGCTGCCGGCTCAAGGTTCTTCGCCGATCGCTCGGACGACAAGCGCCGTGCGGCGATAAACACCGTGCCCTTGCTAAACGCGGAAGACTGGGGTCTGTCTGCCGAAATCAACTTCGACATTGGCGGCGCGACGCTCAGCTCGGTGACCTCGTATCGCAAGTTCACGGATACCTTCCAGGGTGACAACGATTTCGTCGGCACCGATATCCTCAACACCAACCAGGGCGAATCGATCAAGACCTTCACCCAGGAACTGCGTCTTTCGACCAAGGTGGGTGAGAACCTCGATCTGATGGTCGGCGGCTTCTACAGCAATGAGAAGATCCGCCGCCTCAACCAGTTCGTCTGGGGGCGCCAGATCGCTGGTAACGGCCCGGGCTTCTTCTTCCCCTGGGCCCCGGGCGTGGCCTTCACCGACAACATGGGCCAGGACGGTAGCAGCTATGGCTTCTTTGCTCACGGCATTGCCAAGCTTGACCGCCTGACGGTAACCGCCGGCCTGCGTTATTCGGGCGACAACAAGGACGGCTTCGGCAGGTTCACTTATCCCCAGCCGTTCCCGCTGCCGATGGTCTATGACTACGGCGCCGGCACGCCGGTTGCGGCGAAGGTCGACGATAGCGGAATCAGTGGCACCTTCAGCTTGGCTTACGAAGTCAGCGATGCGTCCAACATCTACGGCACCTACAGCCGCGGCTACAAGGGCGGCGGGATCAGCTTGATCCGCGATGCTGGTGGAATTCTTGTCGGCCCGCAATTCGGCCCAGCTCCGCCTCCGGGCTGCGGTGCCGGTCCGTTCCCTGGCACGTTCAGCTGCGCGCCGTCTGACCCGACCTTTGACAAGGAAACGGTCGATCACTTCGAAGTCGGCCTCAAGACCACCTTCATGGGTTCGCAAGGCCGGTTCAACCTGGCACTGTTCCACACCAAGGCACAGAACCTGCAGACTCAGGCACTGTTGCCGTCAGGCTCATTCAGCGTG
Organism: Novosphingobium sp.; assembly: GCA_021299075.1. Classification (GTDB taxonomy): domain Bacteria; phylum Pseudomonadota; class Alphaproteobacteria; order Sphingomonadales; family Sphingomonadaceae; genus Novosphingobium. Next base: position 12,096 of record JAJTFU010000036.1, read on the forward strand.
ATCAACATTGGTTCGGCCACTACCAAGGGTGTGGACATCGACGCGGGTGTATCGCCGGTCGAAGGGCTCGATCTGACTGCTGGCGTTGTCTATGCCGAAACGAAGGACAACAACGGCTTTGACCTTGACCATGCCCCGCGCTGGAGTGGCGGGTTTGGAGCAACCTACGAGTTCCCGATCAGCTCGAGCGGGGTCAAGGGCTTCGTGCACGGCGATCTGGCATTCAAGAGCAGCTACTTCACCACCAATGATCGCAGCGAAAAGCAGGACGGCTATTCGCTGGCCAATGCCCGGATCGGCATCCGCGGCGAAGATGATCGTTGGGAAGCGTCGCTGTGGTGCCGCAACTGCTTTGACACGAAGTATCGCACGATCGATTTCCGCATCCCGCTCGACGGCGCGCGGTTCAACTTCGACGGTGCCTCGGTGCTCAGCTACATCGGCGAATCGCGTTTCTATGGGGTAACACTGCAGTACAAGTACTGAGACTTCCTCTGCCGACGACAGCAACGAGCCCCGGATTTCCAGCGAAGTCCGGGGCTTTTGCTTAAATGGAGTGCGCGATCATGCGGGTCTGCAAACTGATGGCCGGATTGGCAATCGCACTTGCGGCTTCGGGAACCGCCGCTGCCGGGCCGTGCAAGCTCGATCAGCGCGCCTCCGCTCGTACAGTTGCGGGTATGGATACTGAACTGGCGACTGCCAACAGCGCGAACCGTCGCTCGGCCTATGAGCGATACATTGCGCTATTCGATCCAGGCGCCAGGGTATTCGGACTGGTTGCCGATCGGATCGGAACGATCGAGGATGTGCGAAAGCACTACCGGGCAGTGTTCTTCGAACTGCAGAACGGCACGCTGGTCGAGGATGATCGAATTGTCGTGGGCGAGATGGGGGCGCATCGCTATCACTCAATGCTGACGCTCAACGGCACTTTTGACGGGGTTGTAGCCAAGGACAAGCCGGTCACCCTGCGCGGCCAGACCTTCTTCCGCTATGGTAGCGACGGACGGATCGTCGAGCGCTGGTCGAATCACGACCACGCCTACCGCATGGGCCAGTTGCTGGGCGACAAGGGGCGTGATGAAGGTGCCCGGATCGCTGCCCAGCTCAACGGGCCAGGGCTGAGCGAGGAGCAGGGCTATACCTTCGTCACGCGCTTCACCAATTCGTTCAGCCGGGTTGAGGCACCGGCACAGCGCAGAACCGAAGTGGCCGGCATGCTCGCTGACGGGCTGATCGTCCACGGCCTGAACTGCGGCAATGCGATCAAATCCGATCTGCTCGCGCATTACGACAGCCTTTGGACGGCCTTTCCGGATCTGCACATGCAACTTGTGGGCGAACCTATGTCAGGTTGGTCGATGGTCGCTTTTCGCTGGCAGGCCCGCAGCTCGCAACGTGCGCCTTGGCGGGGCCAGAGCCCCGGTTACCGCACGGTCGCAACCTGGAGAGGACAGGCGATCGCGCGGCTCAACGGCGACAGCAAGATCACAGAGCTTTGGCTGAACGAAGAACCGGTCAGCTTTGATCGATAGTTTGCAAGTGCTTCAAAGGATCCGATCGAGTTCGGTGACTATGTCCTCCGGATCCTCAAGGCCGATGGACAG
>JAJTFU010000211.1 GCA_021299075.1 Novosphingobium sp.
CCTGGTCGATCACCCCAAGGTGCTGCGGGTTGTTGCGCTGTCGGGCGGCTATAAGCGCCCAGAGGCTTGCGTTGAGCTGTCGAAGAACCGCGGGATCATCGCCAGCTTCAGCCGCGCGCTGCTGGAAGACTTGCGCCACCAGATGAGCCAGGCCGAGTTCGATGCGGCACTGGGCGAAGCAATCGACGCGATCTATCGCGGCTCTACGCAGAAGATCTGACGCTACCCGCTTGAATTGTCGGCACCGCTCGGCTTACCCTCTGCGGTGAGCCGGCGCGCGCTGACGTGCCGGTCAGGGGAGGGCCCATGGCCGGCACAGCGCGTTCGGGTAGCAGACATGGTCCAGTATCGGTGGCCGATCTGGTCAAGCGGATCGAGGCTGGTCCGCAAGGGCCAAAGAACATCGTCGTCTTCGATTTCGATGGCACGCTGATCGCCGGATACTCGGCCGGCGCCTTCTTCCAGGCTCATCTGCGCAAGGGTGACTATAACGCCTTTGACCTGGCCGAGGCTGGGGTGGCGATCTGGCAATCGGTCGCCAAGGCGATCGAGATGCAGGACCTGCTAAACAAGGCGATCGCCAAGTGGAAAGGCAAGAAGGAAGCCGAGCTGGTCGCCCTGGGGGAGAAGATCTTCGACAAGACCCTGTCGGATAAGGTCTATCCTGAGATGGTCACGCTGCTGCTGGCCCACCGCCGCGCCGGGCACACCATCGCCATCGCCAGTTCCGCCACCCGGTTCCAGGTCGAGCCGACCGCGCGCTTCCTGGGGATCGAGCACGTCATGACCTCGACCGTGGAGGTCAAGCGCGGGGTGCTGACCGGCAAGATGCTGGAGCCGCAGATGTGGGGCAAGGGCAAGGCCGATGCGGTCAAGGCCTTCGTCAAGGCGCACAAGGCCAAGCTGGCGGACACCTGGTTCTATGCCGATGGCGATGAGGAAATCGGCCTGATGAAGGCGGTCGGCCATCCGGTGCCGACCAATCCCGGCAAGGAACTGGAAGCGACCGCACGGGCCGAGGGCTGGGATATCCTGCGCCATTCCAGCCGGGGTTCGACCACGCCCGAATTGCTGACCCGCACGGCCACCGGCCTCATGAGCCTTTTCCCGCTGCTCTATACCGGGATCGGCGTTGGCCTGCTGACCCGTAACAAACGCAATGCCGCCAATCTCACCCTGCCGCTCTGGGCTGACAGCGTGATGCTGGCTTCCGGCGTCAAGCTGCGGGTTTCGGGGCGCGAGCACCTCACCTCGCACCGGCCAGCAGTGTTCCTGTTCAACCACCGCAACAATTTCGACGCCTTCTTCGTTGGCGCGCTGGTGCGGACAGACCTCGCCTGGGTCGGCAAGGCCGAGCTCAAAAAAAACCCGATCAGCGCGATGCTCAGCCGCCTCGTACCGGTGGCCTTTGTCGAACGCAGCGGGGGGTCCCCTGAGGAAGCAGCCAAGGCGCTGGAGCCGGTGGCTAAGATGGTGCGCGAAGGCTGCTCGATCATGATTGCACCGGAGGGCACCCGGGTTCGTGACATGACGGTCGATGTCGGCCCGTTCAAGAAGGGCGCGTTTCACATGGCGCGCTCGCTGGGCATTCCGCTGGTGCCGATCGTGATCCGCAACGCGCTGGATGTCGCGGGGCGCGATGCGGTGATGTTGCGATCCGGCACTGTCGATATCGCCGTCCTGCCGCCGGTTCACACCAAGGGCTGGACCGAGAAGAATACCGGTCAGAAGGCCGAGGAAGTGCGGCAAATGTTTATCGATACGCTGGAGAACTGGCCCGATGCAGACGACTGAGTTCTCCTTCGTTGGCGCCGGCGGCGTGCACATATTCGCCACGTCCTGGCTGCCGGATAGCGCCCCGCGCGACCATCTGGTGCTGGCCCACGGTTATGCGGAGCACCTGGGCCGCTACCGCGCCGTGGCAGAGTTCTTCACCGCGGCGGGCTATGCGGTTCACGCGCTCGACCACCGCGGGCACGGTAAATCGGGCGGGACGCGCGCGGTGATCGACAGTTTCGCCAATGCCGATGCCGATATCGACCAACTGGTGGACAAGGTTCGCGCCGATTGCGGCCTGCAGCGGATCAAGTTGGTGGGACATTCGATGGGCGGATCGCTGGCGCTCAACTATGCGCTGAACCATCCGGAAAAGCTCTCCGGCCTGGTGCTGAGCGGGCCGGCGATTGGCGGCGGCCTGCCAAAGATCCAGAGCTTGCTGCTGGCGCTGATTTCGCGGATCGCGCCGTCATTGGGAATGATCCAGCTTGATGCCGATGCCGTCAGCCGCGATCCGCAAGTGGTCGCTGCCTACAAGGCCGATCCGCTGGTCTTCCACGGCAAGGTCCCGGCTCGGACCGCGCGGGAGATGATGCATGCCGTCACCACTTATCCGCCCCGAGTTGGCGCTGTGCAGCTGCCTTGCCTGCTGATGCATGGCAGCGCGGATACGCTGGTGCGCGCCGAAGATGCCCAGCCAGTTTTCGATGCCATTGCCAGCCCGGACAAGACCGTGCGGATCTTCGATGGCCTTTATCACGAGATCTTCAACGAGCCGGAGCGGCTTCAAGTGTTGGGGATCGTGAAGGATTGGCTGGACGCGCGGCAGCCGGCCTAACCACCGAGCGCCTCGCGGCATTGCACTTCGATCGCATCGAGCGCAGCCAGCGTGGCACGCAACACCTTGGACCGGCCCTCACGCCGGGTGGCGAGATCGGGACCCGGTTCAACTAGCCGGACATTGGCCGCCAGTTGCCAGGCCGTGGCGAAAAGCTCATGGTCAGCAGCACATCAAGGACGATGCGGTACGCTTCGAGGAAGGGGCGCAACGCCGCATGAGCCAGACCGACGCCGAAGATTGAGTCCAGCGCTTCCCGGCCCGATTTCGCCTCTGCCAGCTTGCGTCGCCAGTCCTGGTCGATCAGGTCCATCTCCGCCGCCAGCCCTTCTTCGAAGGCGGGGCGCTCACGGAAGAAGAATTCGAACTTCAGGGATTCGCGCAGCGCCACGGCGGTTTCAACGAAGTGCGCTTCGCGTCTCGCCGGGCTGGCCGCCATGGCACCCAGCGTTGCAACCTCGGCAATGGCGCGCTCCAGCACGAAATGGAGCATCGAATTGCGGTAGAAGGCCGCGCCGATGTGTTGGCCCTCGGCAATGCCGTAGACCGGCGTCGGGCCGCCATCGAACCGGGTGACGACGCCGGATTCCATCAGGGTGTCGAGCACTGCGCCAAGGCGCTCGGAATCATGCAGCACTGCGCTGTCAGCCAATGGCTGGCCGCGCTTGCGGGCATGTTCCACCAGCATGGCGACGAACTTGGCCAGTCGCTCGCGCGGGATCGAACGGCCGCCGGTCGCAAGCAGTGCAAAGGTGACCAGGGCAATGCCGGTGATCGGGGTCGTTTGGTTGATCCGCCAGGACACCGCCAGCGACAGCTTTTGCAGCGCCAGTTGCGCCTCAGGCGTCTTGTAGTTCCCGTCGGGATCGGGCGGACCCAGCGCCTCGCGCATGGAGAGCGGTTCGGCCAACCGGAGATAGGCCTTGCCATAAGAGGTGCGCAGGCTGCGCAGATAGCGCAGCATCCAGCCCAAGTTCTCGGGCTTCTTCTTGCCGCCCTTGGCCTCGTTGGCGAAGTCTTTGGTCTCATAGACCTGGTCATAGGCCAGGGCGACCGGCACCAGCATGATATCTTCGATCCGGCCCTGGCGGTAGGCATCGACCACATAGGTCAATAGGCCCAGCTTGGGCGGCAGCAGCTTGCCGGTGCGCGAGCGAGTGCCTTCCGGGAACCACGAAAGATTGAACCGCCGCTCGATCAGGTAAGCGAGGTATTCGCGCAGGACGAAGCGATAGGTCGCGTTCTCGCGAATGTCGCGGCGCAGGAAGATATAGCCAGCGCGGCGCATGATCGGGCCCATCGGCCAGAACGACATGTTGATGCCGGCAAAGAGGCTAGGCAAGGGCAGGCCATGATCCGCAAGCACGGTGTTGACGATCGGCGCATCGACGTTGGCCTTGTGCGCCGGAAGGATCAGCGCGGGGTAGCGCGTGAAGACATCGTGCAGCTTCGCCAGCTCATCGGTGAGAACATCGACGGTGCCATAGGCCTTTTCATAGGCCGCGCGGAAAAAGCGCAGCATGCCTTCGATGGCGAAGGGATTATGGCCGGTGCGCAGCTCCTCAAGATAACCGCGCGCTTCGGCCAGCAGTTCGGCCTCGGGTCGCCCGGTCTCTGCGGCGAGCCGCGCCAGTCCGGCAGTAAAGCCGGGGGCGGCGATCACATCGGCTGGTTCGACCCGCGGCATCTTGTAGCGCGCGCCGTAGAGCGGATACTCGGCCCGCTCGAGCGAGAGTTCGGCCTGGCGCGCCACGAAATCGGCAAAATCAGTGCCGCGTCCGCCGGTCCGCTGCTTCCAGCGCGCGCGCAGCAGGCCCAGGGCGGCCGGTTCGGCGATGACGATCCGCCAACGCGGTTCGGCAGCATCCTTTTCACGGCGCTTGATGCTTTCCGATGGCTCGCGTGGGTCGCTCAGGCCCGTCGAGCGAGGCGACGAGGCGGGCGACTTCTGTGGAGAAAGGCGCATCGCTGCGTTCGATCGCTACCAGCCGTCCGGCGAGGCCAGCCGTGTGCCGCTCTAGCAGTTCACGCTCGGTCGCGCCGCGATAGAGCGCCAGGAAGATCCGGCCGATTTGCGGTTCGTGCTCGGGCGGGGAGACGGCGGTGGCCATGTCAGCCCGGCTCCGCTTCCGAACCGGCGGCCGTGCTGAGCAGGCCGCGGAAGGCGCTGCTGGCGGGCGCGCCTTCGTGGACCACGGCATAGACCTCGCGCACGATCGGCAGTTCGATCCCGCGCTCGCAGGCCATCTGCCAGACCGGGCCGACGCTTTTCACCCCCTCGGCCACCTGGCTCATCCCGGCCAGGACCTGTTCGATCGTCTTGCCTGAGCCAAGCTCGAGCCCGACGGTGCGGTTGCGGCTCTGCGGGCTGGTGCAGGTGGCGAGCAAGTCGCCCATTCCGGCGAGGCCCATCAGCGTTTCGGCCCGGCCACCCAGCGCCACACCCAGCCGCATCATCTCGGCCTGGCTGCGGGTTAGCAGAGCCGAGCGGGTATTGACGCCCGCGCCCAGTGCATCGCCCATGCCAGTCGCAATCGCGAATACGTTCTTGAGCGCACCGCCCAGTTCCGCGCCAATCGGATCGTCGTTGGTGTAAACGCGGAACAGTCCGGTGCGGAACAGGTCCTGCAGTTCGCGCACGATCACGTCATCGTCCATCGCCAGCACCGCAGCGGCGGCCAGGCCGGACATGATTTCCTTGGCGAGGTTTGGCCCGGTCAGTACGCCGAGCGGGTGACCGGGCAGCTCCTCACCGATCACCTGGGTCATCCGCTTGCCGGTGGATAACTCAAAGCCCTTGGCGAGGCTGATGATCGGCACCCAGGGACGAATGAACGGACTGATCGCCGCGGCGGTTTCGCGCGTGACCTGGGAGGGCACCCCGAAGACGATCACATCGGCGGCGCTGACGGCCTCGGCCAGTTCGGTTGTGGCGCGCAGGCTTGGGGTCAGGCGGGCATCGGGCAGGTAACGGCGGTTGGTCGAATGCTGGTTGATTGCATCCGCCGTATCCTGGCTGCGCGCCCATAGCGTGGTCGGAGCGTTGCGCGCGACCAGCGAGGCGACCGTCGTGCCCCACGATCCGCCGCCCAGCAGCCCAACCTTCAGTTCCCGTGCCAGGACCCGTTTTCCCACTTAGCCCCCTCTCATCGTTCTTTTTTGGCAGCTTGATGCAGGATCGGGCTTTGTGCAAGCGGCTTGCCTCGGCAGCTTCATGCTGCCAAGCGCAAGGCATGACCCAGACCCGCGTTGTCCCGCTCGAAGGTGTAAACAATTTCCGAGATTACGGCGGCTATGAGACGTCGGCCGGGGGGCAGGTCAAGCAGGGGCTGTTGTGGCGCTCGGCGCAGCACGGCGATGCCAGCGCAGACGATCTCGCCGCGATCCACCAGCTGGGTATTGCCCACGTGATCGATCTGCGCGGGCCCAGCGAGCGCGAGATGAAGCCCTGCCGCCGCCATGACGACTTCGTAGCGCAAGTATGGACCTATCCGGAAGAGACGGCCGGCCTGGCACTGCATACCGAGGCTGCCGATGGCGTGCTGACCGCCGCAGAAGCGCGCGCGGCCATGGTTCGGCTCTACGAAGGGATCGCCTTCCGCGAAAATCTAACGCCGATGCTGCGGCTCTATTTCGAGCTGCTGCTGCGCGCCGAAGGGCCAAGCCTGGTTCATTGCGTGGCTGGCAAGGATCGCACCGGCTGGGCAGTCGCCATGGCCCAGCATGCCCTGGGTGTGCCGCGCGATGCGATCATTGCCGATTACATGCTGACCAATGACGCCAGCCGCCTGGAAGAGCGGATTGCCGCAGAAGCCTTCAAGGATCTGCCCCGCTACGCGTCGATGGATGCCGAAACGGTCCGTGCGCTGTGGGGTGTGCAGGAAGACTATATCGTGACTGCGCTCAAGGTAACCGAGGATCGCCACGGCGATCTCGACACCTATCTCGAGCACGTCGAGCCGCCCGTCCTTCTCTGGATTGGAGGCCCAGGAATTGGCGCCGTAGAGCAGCAGCATCGGGCAAGTGATCGCCGCCCAAAGCTCTTCGGTGCGGAACTCGGGCACGTCTTCGAACGGCCAGACGTTGAGATAGGGATCAAACTTCCAGCTCCAGGTGCCGTCCTCATTGCGGCTGGCGCCGTGGATCGTCAGGTGGCGAGCCTGCTCGTCGGTCAGGAAGGAGTTCTCCTCCTGCATGCGGGCATAGGCAGCCTCAATGCTGGGATAGCGGCGCGGAATCCGCCCAGCGGCGGCGCGGCGCTTGTCGATCCATTCGCGGAAGCGGTTGGCATAGCCGGCGGCCTCACGCTCGGCGCGGGTCTTGGGTGAGGGGCCTAGCCCTTCGATGTTGACGAAGCGGCGGACCTTTTCCGGATACAATCCGGTAAAGCGCGAGGCTATATTGCCGCCCAGCGAATGGGCCACGATCGTCACCTGGTCATGACCCAGGGTGTGGACCAGCTGGGCAAAGTCATAGACGAAGGCGTTCATCTCGTAATTACCGTCGGGCGCCCAGGCGCTATCGCCGTGGCCGCGCAGATCCGGCGCGATGACGTGCCAGTCCTTGGCCAGTTCCTCGGCCACCCAGTCCCATGAGCGGCAATGGTCGCGCCCGCCGTGCTGCAGGATCAGCGGCGGCGCCCCGGGATTGCCCCAATCGACAT
>JAJTFU010000212.1 GCA_021299075.1 Novosphingobium sp.
CCGGGGCGCTGGTGCGCTGCTTGCTGGATGCCGGGCTCCCGGCCGACGTGGTCCAGCTGGTCCACGGTGTGCCCGATGCGGTCAGCCGCCACCTGCTGGCCTCGCCGGTGATCCGCAAGGTCAGCTTCACGGGGTCGGTCCCGGTCGGCAAGCACCTGATGCGGCTGGCGGCCGATGGGCTGAAGCGCGTGACGATGGAACTGGGCGGCCACGCTCCGGTGCTGGTTTTCGACGATTGCGACCTGGAAAAGACGCTCGACATGGTCGTGCCGCAGAAGTTCCGGAATGCGGGCCAGGTCTGCGTCTCGCCCACCCGGTTCTACGTCCAGCAGGGCATCTATGACCGCTTCGTCGAGGGCTTCGCGGCCCGCACTGCCAAGGTGAAGACCGGCAATGGGCTAGAGAGCGACACCGCCATGGGCCCGCTGGCCAATGTCCGCCGTCCGGCAGCGATCGAGGCACTGGTCGAGGATGCCCGGGCGAAGGGCGCCCGCGTCCTGGCTGGCGGTAACCGCGGCAACGCCGGCTTCTTCTTCCAGCCGACCTTGCTGGCCGACGTGCCGGACAGCGCCGAGATCATGGCCAATGAGCCATTCGGGCCAGTGGCCGTGGCCGCGCCATTCACCGATCTGGATGACGCCATCGCCAAGGCCAACCGTCTGCCTTACGGCCTTGCTGCCTTTGCCTTCACCGAACAGATGCGCCGGGCCAACCTGATTGGCGATGCGCTGGAATCAGGCATGGTCGGGATCAACACCTTCGCCATTTCGGTCCCGGATTCGCCCTTTGGCGGGGTCAAGGACTCGGGCTTCGGCAGCGAAGGCGGGACCGAGGGGATGGAGAGCTACCTCGTCACCAAGGCGATCCACATGGCCTGAAGGCGTGGGGGGTGCCTTGCGGGGCACCCCCATGCTTGATCAGGCGGGTAGCAGGTCCTCGATCCCGTAGAACTTGGCAGCCGTACCGGCATAGAGCGCGCGTTTTTCGCTCGCGCTCGCCCCATGGGTCAGGCGCTTGAAGGCGTTCCACAGCACTGGATAGCTCGCGCCCCACTTGTCGACCGGGTAATTGCTTTCGAACATCCCACGCTCGGGGCCGAAGGCCTCGATGCAGGTCTCGATATAAGGCCGCCACATGGCCGCCAGCGTCTCGGATGAGAGACCGGCTGCGGGGCCATGATCGGGCAAGCCGGCGAAGGACATGGCCAGGCCGCCCAGCTTGATCGAAACGTTCGGGCATTCGGCGATGGCCCGGATCTTGGCGCGCCAGGTATCGAACCGCTCGTGCAGCTTCCCGTGGTAGGAACCCATGCCCAGCGGCGTGCCGCAATGGTCGAGCACGATCGGCTGGTTGGGAAAGGCCTTGGCCAGGCTCAGCACATCGTCAAGCTGGGGTTCGAGCAGCCAGGCATCGAAGGTCAGTCCGCGCTTGCCCAGCTCGGCAAAGCCTTCGCGAAACTTGCTGTCGAGATAGATCCCGGCAGGATGGTGAAACGGCGGGCCCAGCACATCCGGATCGGCATCCCAGGCGGCGGCATGGCGGATGCCGCGGAAGCGTCCACCACCGGCTGCGGCGAGGGCATCCAGCACCGCGCCGGCGCGGCTCCCCCGGGTGAGGTCAGCATGACCGACGATCGCGTGGCACATGCGCGGGCTGCCATAGAGGCCGCTGGCGCTCTGCGCGGCGACGCCGTTCACATATTCGACCTCGCCCACGACCTTCAGCTCGTCGCCAGCCCCGGCCTTGTAGAAGGCGCCGCACTCCATGAAGACCGTGCCGATAATGTTGTGGCCACTGGTCGTGTCGGCGTGCAGCTCGTTGAAGGTGTAATAGGCCGAGAGCGCGATGCTGGAGATGAAATGATGCACCGGTTCGGGGAAGGCGCCCATCAGCGGACGCAGGTCCCACAGGTGGTGGTGCGGATCGATGATCGGCAGATCTGGTTCCAGGATCGCTTCGCTCACGGGGTCACTCCTCTCCGGTTCTCTTTGATATGCAGCTTATGGCCCGATGCGGGTTTGACAAGCACAGACCGGCCCCGCATTAATCGATCGATTAAAAAAATCGTGGACGAGGGGTTGGGATATGAATTTCGAGCATAGCGACAAGGTCAAGGCGCTGCTGGCCCAGGTCAGCGCCTTCATGGATGAGCATATCTATCCCAACGAGCAGGCCTATCAGGACTTCGTGACCGATCCGGCCAATCTCTGGCAGGAATGGCCGGGGATGGAGGACCTGAAAGCCAAGGCGAAGGCGCAGGGCCTGTGGAACCTGTTCCTGCCGCATGAGTACGGCGAGTTTTCCCCGGGGCTGACCAACCTTGAATATGCGCCGATTGCCGAACTGCTCGGCCGCGTGCCGTGGTCCAGCCAGGTGCTCAATTGTTCGGCCCCCGATACCGGCAACATGGAAGTCCTGGCCAAGTTCGGCAGCCCCGCGCAACAGGAAAAGTGGCTCAAGCCGCTGCTCGATGGCACGATCCGTTCGGCCTATGTCATGACCGAGCCGCAGGTCGCCTCGTCTGACGCCACCAACCTTGAGCTGTCGATCACGCCCGATGGCGATCACTATGTGCTTAACGGGCGCAAGTGGTGGATCTCCAACGCAATGCACCCACGCTGCACGATCTGGATCGTGATGGGCAAGACCGATTTCAACGCCCCGCGCCACGCCCAGCATTCCCAGATTCTGGTCGAGCCGGATACGCCGGGGATTACCATCGTCCGCCACCTGACGGTCTTCGGCTCGCACAATTGGCGAGTGCGAACTGCGGTTCGACAATGTGCGCGTGCCGAAGGAAAACCTGATCTTGGGCGAGGGCCGCGGGTTCGAAATCGCGCAGGGCCGCCTTGGGCCAGGCCGCATCCATCACTGCATGCGCTCGATCGGCCAGGCCCAGCGCGCGCTGGAAATCATGGCCCGCCGCGCCGACAGCCGGACCGCCTTTGGCAAGAAGCTGGCCGATCAGTCTTCGATCCGCCAGGACATCGCCAAGAGCTTCTGCGAGATCGAGATGGCCCGGCTCCTCACGCTGAAGGCGGCCGATGCGATGGACCGGTTTGGCAACAAGGTTGCCAAGGACCTGATCGCGGCGATCAAGGTGGTCGCCCCGCAGATGGCCCAGACTGTCTGCGATCGCGGCATCCAGATGCATGGCGGGATGGGTGTGTCGGACGATACGCCGATTGCCCGGTTCTTCACGCTCAACCGCTTCGTCCGCATCGCTGACGGGCCGGACGAGGTGCACATGAGCCAGCTCGGCAAGCAGAAGATCAAGGAATATGTCGCGATGAACGAGCGGTAAGGGCCATGGCGTCGCTATTCGATCTCACCGGCAAGGTTGCGTTGGTCACAGGCGGTAACAGCGGCATCGGGCTGGGCATGGCTGAGGGCCTTGCCCAGCACGGCGCTACCGTCGTGATCTGGGGCACCAATGCCGAACGCAACGCCCAGGCGGCCGAGCAGCTGCGCAGCCACGGTGGCGAAGTGCGCGCGGCGCGGATCGACGTCTCCAAAGAAGCCGCTGTCTCCGCTGGCATCGCGGCCATCGTCGACGAGTTCGGCCGGCTCGACCAGGCGATTGCCAATGCCGGCATCTCGATCCCGCGCAAGAGCCTGTTCGACATTTCGGCGGCTGACCTTGAGCGGATCGAGGCGGTCAACATCCACGGCGTGCTGTTCACCCTGCGCGAGGCAGCGCGCCACATGATCGCCCGGCACGAGGCGGGCGACAGCGGCGGCTCGCTGGTCGGCATTTCCTCGACCTCGGCCATCCACGGCGCGGCCCGCAACGAGCACTATGCCGCCACCAAGGGTGCGGTGGTCACCATGATCCGCGCCATGGCCGTCGAACTGGCGCGCTATGGCATTACGGCCAATTCGATCCTGCCCGGCTGGACCCGTTCGGGCCTGACCGAGGGCTTGCAGAGCTGGGACAAGTTCAACGACAACGTCATTAGCCGCGTGCCAACCGGCGGCTGGATGGACGGGTCGGACTTTGCGGCGATTGCAGTCTATCTCGCCAGCCGCGGCTCGCGCCAGCACACCGGGGATTCGATCGTGATCGACGGCGGCTACACGATTTACTGAACGGAGGACTGGCATGAAGGCCCTGCGATACTACGGCGCACGCGATGTCCGTTATGAAGGCATGGACGAGCCCACGCCGCAGTCCGACCGGGACGCGGTGGTGAAGATTTCGGCCTGCTCGATCTGCGGATCGGACCTCCATATCTACCATGGGCACGGGTTCTCGGAGGATGTGGGTTTCTGCGTCGGCCATGAAGCAGTGGGTGAAGTGGTTGAAGTCGGCCGGGCGGTTCATCGGCTAAAGGTGGGCGACAAGGTGATGCTGCCGGCTGCGGTCGGCTGCGGGGCTTGCCGCTCGTGCCTCGCCGGGAATGTTGCCAATTGCGCCAATAATGCCGGGGCCTGCTATGGCCTCTCGGCCAAGCTTCAGGGATCGCAGGCCGAGGCGGTGCGGGTGCCGGCGGCGGACATGAACGCCGTGCCGGTGCCCGAAGGCGTCAGCATGGAGCAGGCACTGATGATGACCGATGCCCTGGCAACGGCCTG
>JAJTFU010000037.1 GCA_021299075.1 Novosphingobium sp.
CTGATCGTAAGGCGAATAGGACCGGATCAGCTCGAACGCCGCCTTGTCCTCGATCGGGTTGCCCCATTCGGGCCATTCCCCCGGCGTCAGCGGCAGGGTGGGGTCGAGCATGGTCGCCAGCACGTCAACGAAGGGCACGTGGGCGACGACCGCACCCCACAGGCCGGGATCGGAATTGATCACCGCCCCCATCAGCTCACCTCCGGCCGAGCCGCCGGAAATGCTGATCTTGCCAGCCTGGGTGAAGCCGCGCGCGATCAGGCCCTTTGCGATGTCAATGAAGTCATTGAAGGTGTTGGTCCGACGCTCCAGCTTGCCAGCCTTATACCAGGCCCGGCCCAGGTCATCGCCGCCGCGGATATGGGCGATGGCATAGGCAAAGCCGCGATCCACCAGGCTCAGCCGCGTGGTCGAAAAGCCCGGGTCGATCGAGATGCCATAGGCGCCATAGCCATAGAGGTGGAGCGGCCCGCCTGCCGCGCGATCCTTGCGATAGACCACCGAGACCGGGATCTTGGTGCCATCACGCGCGGCAATTTCCAGCCGCTCGGTCGCGTAGAGCGATGCGTCATAGCCCGAGGGGATTTCCTGGACCTTGAGCGTGGTAAGCTTGCGGCTGGCGACATCGTAGTCGAGCACCGAGGCCGGGCTGACCATGCTCTCATAGGACAGCCGCAAGGTGGTGACCGCCCATTCGGGATTATCGCCCAGGCCCGCCGAGAAGCTCGCCTCCGGGAACTCGATCGGCTCGACCCGTGCCGGATCGTCGTAATAGCGCACCTCGATCCGGTCGAGCCCGCGGACCCGGCCCTCGGTGACGTAAAAATCGCGGAACAAGTCGAACCCGGTCAGGTAAAACTCGTCGGTCCCCGCGATCAGCGTGGTCCATTCCCCCGGCGCGCTGAGCGAGGCAGTCGCGAGACGGAAATTCTCATGCGTGTCGTTGGCGTGGATGAACAGCGTCTCACCGCGCAGGTCGACATCGTACTCCACCCCCGTCTGGCGCGGCTTGACCAGCAGCGGCGTGGCCAGCGGATCGGCTGCCGGGACCAGCCGGACCTCGCTGGTCTCATGGTCCGAGGTGCCGATGATCAGCCATTCCTCATTGGCCGAAAGCGAGCACCCGACGCGGAAACCTTCGTCATCCTCGTGGTACAGCTCAACGTCGCTCGCGATCGGCTGGCCCAGCCAGTGCAGCCGCGCATTGTCGGTGCGCCACTGCTCGTTGGCGAGGGAATAGACCCGGCCCCTGTCACCCGCGACCCAGATCAGGCTGGAGAGCGTCCCCGGGATCTCGTCGGGCAGGACTTCCCCGGTGGCGATCACCTTGATCCGGGCGGTGAACCGCTCCGAGCCGTTGTCGTCGACCGACCAGGCCAGCAGCTTGCCATTGTTCGACACGGCAATCGCGCCGAGCCGGAAATATTCGTGCCCTGCGGCCAGCGCGACCTCGTCGAGGATCAGCTCGTCCGGCCCGCCCGCGACCGGGCGCCGCCACCACTTCTTGTATTCGGCCCCTTCCTCGAACTCGATCCAGTAGAGGTAATCGCCGTCTTTCTGCGGAACCGACTTGTCCGCCTCCTTGATCCGCGCCCGCATTTCCTTGAACAGCGCATCGATCCGGCCTTGCTGGCCCGCCATCCGCGCTTCGAACCAGGCATTCTCGGCCTGGAGATGAGCCAGCACCTCGGCATCCTTGACCTCGGGATAGCCGGGATCGCGCAGCCAGGCGTAATCGTCGGTTACCGTGATCCCGTGATGGGTCACGCTGTGCGGCTTCTTTACGGCTTTGGGGGGTGTGGTCAGACTCATACACTGGCTCTATGGTGGCGGCAGAAGGACTGCAAGCCATGCTGATGAACACCCACGAAGCCCGTCTCGAAGCGCTGCGCAAGGAACTGAAGGCCTGCGGCCTCGACGGGTTCGTTATCCCGATCTCCGACGAGCACATGAGCGAATATGTCGGCGGCTATGCCCAGCGGCTGGCCTGGCTGACCGGGTTTGGCGGCTCGGCCGGCACCGCCGCCGTACTGGCAGACCGCGCGGCGATCTTCGTCGACGGGCGCTACACCATCCAGGTCCGCGATCAGGTGGACGAACGCCTGTTCGAATACCGTTCGGTCCCGGCCGAGCCGATCCCGGCCTGGCTGGCCGAGCACGCCCCCGCTGGCGCGAAGATCGGGTTCGATCCGTGGCTGCATGGCAAGCCGTGGGTTGAAGCCTGCACCAAGGCGCTCGCCGCCAAGGGTGCAAGCATGGTCCCGGTCAGCAGCAATCCGCTCGACGCCGTCTGGGCCGATCGCCCGGCCCCCTCCGCCGCCCCGGCGCTGGTCCACCCGACCGAACTGGCCGGCCAGTCGAGCGAGGCCAAGCGCAGCCAGGTGGCCGAATGGCTTGGCGCCAAGGGCCTGGACGCGGCGGTCATCTCGGCGCTCGATAGCGTCGCCTGGCTGCTCAACATTCGCGGCGCCGATGTCGATCGCACCCCGGTCGCGCTATCCTTCGTGATTGCCCATGCCGATGGCACGGCCGAGCTGTTCATCGCCGAGGACAAGGTCACGCCGGAACTGCGCGCGCACCTGGGCAATGCCGTCACCATCGCGCCTTACAGCGCATTCGAGGCGGGCCTCGGCAAGCTGGCGGGCAAGAAGGTCGCGGTCGATCCGGAACGTTCGGTCCATGCCGTCTATTCGGCGCTGGCCGCGGCCGGGGCAACAGCGGTTGACCTGCTCGATCCGACCATCCTGCCCAAGGCGCAGAAGAACCCGGTCGAGCAGCAGGGCCAGCGCAATGCCCAGGCCCGCGACGGCGCGGCGATTGCGCGGTTCCTGCACTGGCTCTCGGTCGAAGCGCCCAAGGGCGGCCAGACCGAGCTTTCGGCCGCTGCCCAGCTGCGCGCCTATCGCGAGGAAACCGGACTGCTGCGCGATCTGTCGTTCGACACGATCTCTGCCGCCGGGCCCCACGCCGCGATCCCGCACTACCGGGTGGACGAGGAATCGAACCTCCCGATCGAGCCGAACTCGGTCTTCCTGGTCGATTCCGGCGGGCAATATGCCGATGGCACGACCGACATCACCCGCACCGTCTGGATCGGCCCGGGCGAACCGCGCCAGGAGCACAAGGACCGCTTCACCCGCGTGCTCAAGGGCCATATCGCGCTTGATCGCGCGGTCTTCCCGCAGGGCACGATCGGCGGCCAGCTCGATACCCTGGCCCGGCAATACCTGTGGGCGGCGGGCGTCGACTATGCCCACGGCACCGGCCACGGCGTCGGCAGCTTCCTTTCGGTCCACGAAGGGCCGCAGCGGATTGCCAAGGCCCAGGGCGGCCAGGCCGGCACGGGCCAGGAGCTGCTGGCCGGCATGATCCTCTCGAACGAACCCGGCTATTACAAGGCCGGCGATTTCGGGATCCGGATCGAGAACCTGGTGCTGGTCGAGCCGCGCCAGATTGAAGGAGCCGAGGGCGATTACCTCGGCTTCGAAACGCTGACCTTCGCCCCGATCGACCGCACCCTTGTGGACCAGACCCTGCTGACCCGCGACGAAGTGGCCTGGTGGAACGCCTATCACGCCAAGGTCGAGGCGATGCTCGCGCCGCAGCTTTCGGGCGAGGCGCTGGCCTGGCTCAAGGCAGCCTGCGCCCCCTTGTAAAGCCATAATGTTCTAGTATTGTTCTCCAATCGAATCGGAGGGAGAATTGCGATGATCGGTTACGTTACTGTGGGTACCAACGACCTGGCCCGCGCCGCCAAGTTCTATGATGCGCTGGCTGCTGAAATGAACACGCCGCGGATGATGGAGTTTGAAACCTTCATCGCTTGGGGCACGCCGGGTGGCCCGGCCGGGATTGCGGCAACCAAGCCCTATGACGGACAGGCCGCGACGGTCGGTAATGGGGTAATGGTGGCGCTCGAAGCCAAGGATAAGGAACAGGTCGACCGGCTCTATGCCATCGCGCTGGCCAATGGCGGGACCGATGAGGGCGCGCCGGGGCCGCGCGGCGAAGGGTTCTATGCGGGGTACTTCCGCGATCCCGATGGCAACAAGCTCAACGCCTTCGTGATGGGCTGAGCCAGGTTGGCTGGTTGGTCGCTCGAGCAGCAGCCGATCCACCTCGGCCTGGGGGCGACCGCCGTGCCTCAGCCGGAATTCACCGGCATGGCCTGGTACGAAGACTATGTCGCCCGCCACGCCGCCGATGGCGCGGAAGGGCGGCTGGTCTCGCTCCACACGTTCCACGAGTCCTGGGACTCGTGGGAAATGCATCCGGCCGGCGCAGAGGTCGTGCTGTGCCTGTCGGGCAGCATGACGCTCCATCAGGAGCATCCTGACGGGCAGGCCAGCAGCGTCACGATCTCAGCCGGGTGCTATGCGATCAACCCGCCTGGCACCTGGCACACGGCCGATGTCGAAGGTGCGGCGACCGCGCTGTTCATCACTGCCGGCCTCGGCACCCAGCATCGGCCGCGCTGATCTTGCAGGCCCATGAACGGGCCGCCGGTCTTGCGACAATTGGCGACAATTCTCCAGCAATCGGGCATAATGCCGCGACAAGGGGGGGCTATTCGGTGCGGATGACGCCGCGGCCGGATCGGTTCTTCCCCCCCTTACCCGCAGGTCCGGCGCGGCGTCGCCCCGAGTGGATGGAGTTTTGAACCGATGACCAAGCACAACCGCACCGCCGCGCTCGCCGCCCTGGCACTGGCCGCGATCCCCGCCGCCTTGCTGGCGCAATCGGGCCCCGGCCCGCAGGCCAGCGTGACCAAGGCCGACGCCGATGCCCGCGCGGCCGAGATGTTTGCGAAGATGGACGTGAACAAGGACGGCAAGCTCGATCAGGCCGATCGCGCCGCCCATCAGAGTGAGCGCTTTGCCCAGATCGATACCAACAAGGATGGCCAGCTTTCACGCGAGGAATTCGCCGCTGGCCGCCCCAAGCGTGACGGCATGGGTGAAGGACGTGGCGAAGGACGTGGCGAAGGCCGCCAGGGGCCCGGCAAGATGGGCCGTCACGGTGGCGGCATGGGTGGTCCGGGCGGCATGATGGCCCGCATGGCCGATGCCAACAAGGATGGCGCGGTCTCGCGCGACGAGTTCCTGGCCGCCCATGGCAAGCGCTTCGCGATGATGGACGCCAACAAGGATGGCACCGTCTCCGCCGAGGAACGCCAGGGTGCCCGCGCCAAGATGCGCGAGCATATGCGCGCGATGCGCGGTACGGGTGACAAAGCCGGTCACGAAGGTCACTGATCACACCGATGGATCCCGCATCCGCCACCCGCCTGCTGCTGGTCGATGACGAGCCAGACCTGCGCGAACCCCTGGCCGAGTATCTCTCGCGCCAGGGGTTTGCCGTAACCGAGGCTGCCAGCGCGGCCGAGGCGCGCAGCCGGCTGCGCGAGGCCCTGCCCGATCTCGTCCTGCTCGACATCATGATGCCGGGCGAGGACGGCCTTTCGCTCTGCCGCCATATCGGCGAGGCGCTGTCGGTGCCGGTGATCCTGCTGACCGCCAAGGGCGAGGCGACCGACCGGATCGTCGGCCTCGAGATCGGTGCCGACGATTACGTGGTCAAACCCTTCGAGCCGCGCGAGCTGGTCGCCCGGATCCGCTCGGTCTTGCGCCGCGCCGCCAAGGGTACGCCCGCCCCCGCCGAAGACGAGCTGTTCGAATTCGAAGGCTGGCGGCTCGATCCGCTGAAGCGGCGGCTGACCGCGCCGGACGGCGCCATGGTATCGATCTCCTCGGTCGAGTTCCGGCTGTTGCTCGCCTTCCTCGAACACCCGCGCCAGGTGCTTGATCGCGACCGGCTGCTCGACCTGGTTCAGGGCCGCGAAGCGCACCTGTTCGACCGCGCGGTTGACAACCAGGTCAGCCGCCTGCGCCGCAAGATCGAGGCTGACAGTCGCAACCCGACGCTGATCCAGACGGTCTGGGGCGGGGGCTACATGCTCGCCGCCGAAGTCCGCCGCGTGCGGATCGGGAACTGAGATCGTGCGCCTGTGGCCGCGCAGCCTGCAGGGGCAATTGCTGCTCGCCGTGGCCGTGGCGCTGCTGCTCGGCCAGGCGATCAACGCTACCTTGCTCTACCGCGCCCAGGCTGAACGCCGCGAGGCGGCATTGATGAGCACCGTAGCCTTCCGGCTCTATGGCGCGCTGCGCGACGATGACGAGGCCGTGCCGCGGCGCTTTCGCCGACCACCGCCCGAAGCCATGGCCCAGGCCTTCCCTGGCACGCGGGAACCCTCTGCCCCGGCCATCCTGCCCAGTGATCACCGGCTGGTTGAGCAGGAGCAGACCCTGCGGGCCATCCTCGCCAACCAGGGGATCGCGCTCGCAGCGGTCCAGATCCTGCGCCGCGACATCGAGGCCGATCCGGTCGCGCAGCGCCGGCTGGAGCGGCGGATGCGGCGCGCGGGCGGTGAGCGGCTCCCCGATAGCGTGATCGTCGCCGCCGTCCGCCGCGACGCGAACGGACCCTGGGCCGTCGCCCGCGTGCTGGTGCCGCCACCGCCCGGCAGGCCCTTGCTAGGCCTGCTGCTGCAGACGCTGGTGATCTATGCCCTGCTGGTGGGCGCCATTGCGCTGATCCTGCAGCGGCTGACCCGGCCGCTCAAGGCCCTGACCCGCCGGGTCGACCACTTTGCCGCAACCCGCGATGCCAGCGATCCGATGGTCCCGACCGGGCCGGCCGACGTCCAGCAGCTGATCACCGCGCACAACGCGCTTGAAGCCCGGATCGCGGCGCTGCTTGACGAGAAGAACGTGATGCTGGGCGCGATCGGCCATGACCTCAAGACGCCGCTGGCGGCGCTGCGCGTGCGGATCGAATCGGTCGAGGACGAAACCCAGCGCGCCCGGATGGCCGCGACGATCGACGACATTGCCCGCAGCCTTGACGATATCCTCTCGCTCGCGCGGGTCGGCCGCCCGGGCGACCCGCTTGAAGTCACCGACCTCACCGCGCTGACCGCGCAGGTGGTCGAGGAGTTCGAGGATATGGGTGAGGCCGTGAGCTTCGCCGGGGCAGAGCGCATTACCCTGCCGCTGCGCCCGACCTGGCTGCGCCGGGCGCTGCGCAACCTGATCAGCAATGCCCTGCGCCACGGCGGCAGCACGGCGCGGGTCAGCCTGGCGCGCCAGCCAGGCAGCGTGACGATCACGGTCGAAGACGAAGGCCCGGGCATCCCTGCCGAAGACCTTCAGCGCATGCTGGAACCCTTCACCCGCGGCGACCCATCGCGCAATCGCGGCACGGGCGGCGCAGGCCTTGGCCTGACTCTGGCCCGCGCGATCGCCGAGCAGCACGGCGGCAGCCTGACGCTGGCGAACCGTACCGCGCCGGATGGCAGCTTGGCCGGCCTGACCGCCAGCCTTACCCTGCCGCTTACTTGACCTTCGCGAGCGCGGCCGACAGCTCTGTCCCGCGCGCATCCTTCAGCACGCCGCAGGAACGGACCCGCTCGATCGAGCGTTCGAGGCCGAGTGCGCCGGTCTTGCCCTGCAGCTTGGGCCGCAACAGGCTGGCGATCTCGTCCGCCCGCTGGACCGAGCAGAAGCCGGCGACCATCCCCGGCAGGCGCGAGGCGAAGAAGATCCCGCCGCCGCTGTTCGCCAGCGCCTCATAATTGCTCTTGAGCCAGTCCCAGCCCAGATCGCGCGTGCCGCCGCTGACGATCACACCGCGGATCAGGCCCTGCCGTTCGCTGGTGCGCAGGCGGCTGTCCTGGAACTGTTCCAGGATCCAGCGGCCGATCACTGGCTGGCCCGATCCGCCCACGGCATTCAGCGCCGCCGGACGGAACACCGGGTCGGTCGATGCCAGCGCCCGGTCGGCCAGGTCCCTGGCGGCGGCCAGGCCGCCCTCTTCGATCAGCGCGGCCAGGCCCGGGCCATACCAGGCCGGATCGAGCGCCTGCTTGTTACCGCCTAAATAGGCGCGGGTTGCTTCGGTCAGCTTGGCCCGCAGCGCGGCATCGCCGCCTTTGCGGACCAGGAAGCCCACCGCCTGCTGGCGCCGCTGGGTTTCTTCGGGATCGTGCCCAGCATAGGCCCCGGCGCGCGGATCGAAGCCGAGTTCCTGTACGCGCGGTCCGTAAAGGCTATTGCCCAGCCGCTGAAAGCCAGCCTTGCCGGCCTCGTCCAGGAATCCGGCCTCGGCATAGCCGGCCAGCGCGGCAATGCCGGTACCGGTGGCGTAGCTGTCCTTCTGCCGGGCCAGCTGGCGCGCCGCAGCGACCAGCTGATCCGGGCTGGCCCGCCCGGCCTGGAAGCTGGCATCGAGCGAATCCGCCAAAGCCTGGGCCTCACCGCCGGGCAGCCGATCGGCTGCGGCGATTAGCTTGTCCCATTCCGCGGCCGGCAATTCGAAGCGGTAATAGCCGGTGCCGCCCACGTTGGGCACCAGAGCACCCTTGCCGCCGTAACTGATCGCCGTGGTGGCTTCCGTCATGAGCTGGCACTGCCGCGTTCCGCCCGTCGTGCGCAGGCACAGCGGAATGCCCCAGCGCGTCGCCGGAGCCTGGCTGCCGAGGCGCGCATAGCGGCTCTGGCTGACCTGCCAGCCCGTTCCGGTGCGGGCAAAGGTCAGCAGCGGCACGCCCTGCTGATCGGTAAAGCTCTGCATCGCCGGGACGATCCGGGCGTCGCCCGAAGCTTCGGCCATGGCCTTGAAGAAGTCGGTGCTGGTAGCATTGCCATAGCGGTGCGCCGCCATGTAGCGCCGCACCCCGTCGCGGAACTTGTCGTCACCCATATAGCCGGCGATCATCGCGACGACGTGGCCGCCCTTGCCATAAGTGATCGAATCGAAGGCCTCGTCGATCTGCGCGTTGGTCTCGATCCGCTGGCGGATCGGGCGGCCCGCCACCAGCGCATCGGTGCGCATGGCATCGAAGCCTTCTTGCACCGCCCCGGCGCGGATGTTGAGCGCAGGGCGCCATTCATCGCCGATGCGGAAGCCCATCCAGTTGGCGAAGCTTTCGTTGAGCCAGATATCGTCCCACCAAGCCGGGGTGACGAGATCGCCGAACCACTGATGGGCCAGCTCGTGGCTGACGACCATGCCGAAGCTGCGCTTTTGCCCGGTGGTGGCCTTTTCATCCATCACCAGCAGGGCATCGTTGTAGAGGTCCGCCCCGGCATTCTCCATCGCGCCGGGCATGATCGGCGAGGTGATCTGATCGAGCTTGGGATAGGGGAAGGCGTCGCCAAAATAGGCCTCGAGCAGGCGGACGATCTCTTTCGAACCCTCCAGCGCGAAGGCCAGCTTGTCGGCATTCGGCCTGGGCGAAACGATCCGCAGCGGCAGCGGCTTCGCCCGCTGCGGCGTGGGCGGAACGGTGCCTTCGACCACCGCAAAAGGCCCAGCCATCGCCGCGACCAGATAGGTCGGCAGCGGCAGGGTCGGGGCGAAGGTATGGACGTCCATTTCGCCCTCGCGCTTCACTCCCGTCTGCGGCGCATTGCTGACCGCAGTCTGGCCCGGGAGAGTGCGCAGGGTAACAGTGAACGGCGTCTTGAAGCCCGGTTCGTCAAAGCTCGGGAAGACGCCGCGTCCGTCGATCGATTGCAGCTGGGTCCAGGCGTACCAGTCATCGCCAACCTTGACGCGGAACAGGCCCGCCGGAGCAGTCTGGAACGGGGCGTCATAGACGAAGCGGAGCGTGACCGGACCGGCCGGCAAAGGTTCGGCAAAGGTCAGGCGGCCAACCCCGGAATCGTCAACCTGCTGCGCAGCGGGCTTCAGCACCTGGCCGCCGGCCTGCACTTCAACCGACCGCAGCTCCATGTCGCGCCAGTGCAGGTCGATGGTCCGGCTGGCAGTCTTGAGCACCGCGTCGATCTCGGTCTTGCCCGAGAAACGCTCCTGCCGGGGATCGATGGTCAGGTCGATGCGATAGGCCTGCGGCTGGACCTGGCCGGTCAGCTTGCCGGCCGGAACAGGTGTTGCAGCGGCCGGCGCGGGCGCGGCTTCAGCCCAGGCTGGCGCATTGATCGAGAGCGCCAGCACGGCGGCGGCTGTAAGCTTCAAGAACATCGGGATCCCCATCCGAATGAAATCAGGCCTCGCGCCTGCGCGCGGGCGATCATCAATGGGGGCGATGTTCGACCGACGCGCGACCGCTATCGACGGACGGTCAGCGCAGCAGCCCGCCAAGCAGCCCGCGGGCGAAGCGGCCCAGCATGGCACCGCCCAGCGCCGTGCCGATTGCCCCGGCAGCGGCCGAGGCGGCCGAAGCCACCGGCGATCCGCCCGATTTGCGTCCGGTCATCTGCCGCGCGATCATGGTCCCGGCCGAACTGGCGGCCGCGCCGAAGGCCGCCTTGCCGGCCTTTTCCCACATCGAGGTGGTCTTGCGCGGCTGGGCGCGCTGGGCTTCCTCACCCTGCTCCTCGACCACTTGGGCCGCCGCGGCTGCGTCGGCCGATTTCTGCAGCAGCACTTCCTCGGCACTCTCCCGATCGACCAGGTTGTCGTACTTGCCGTCGAACGGGCTGATCGACTGGATGATCGCGCGCTCCTTCGGCGTGACCGGCCCAAGGCGCGAACGCGGTGGGGCAATCAGCGTGCGCTGAACAATGGTCGGCGCGCCGTCGTCATCGAGCGTCGAGACCAGCGCCTCACCGACCTTGAGCTCGGTAATCGCGGTTTCGACGTCGAGCTCCGGGTTGATCCGGAAGGTTTCGGCCGCGGCCCGGATTGCCTTCTGGTCGCGCGGGGTAAAGGCGCGCAGCGCATGCTGGACCCGGTTGCCGAGCTGGCCGGCGATCTTCTCCGGAATGTCGATCGGGTTCTGGGTGATGAAATAGACGCCCACGCCCTTCGAGCGGATCAGGCGGACAACCTGCTCGATCTTCTCGAACAGTGCTTGCGGCGCATCTTCGAACAGCAGGTGGGCTTCGTCGAAGAAGAACACCAGGGTCGGCTTTTCGGGATCGCCGACCTCGGGCAGCGCCTCGAACAGCTCGGACAGCAGATAGAGCAGGAAGGTGGCGTAGAGCTTGGGGCTCTGCATCAGCTTGTCGGCCGCCAGCACGTTGATCACGCCCTTGCCGCTTTCGTCCACGCGGATGAAATCGTTGATCTCGAAGGCGGGTTCGCCAAAGAACTTGTCGGCACCCTGGCTTTCGAAGGCGAGCAACTGGCGCTGGATCGTGCCGACCGAGGCCTTGGAGATGTTGCCATAGGTCGTCGCCAGTTCGCTGGCGTTCTCGGCGCAGGCGATCAGGGTTTGCTGCAGGTCATCGAAATCGAGCAGCAGCAGGCCATTGTCGTCCGCCCACTTGAAAGCGACGGTCAGCACGCCTTCCTGCGTCTCGTTCAGCCCCATCAGCCGGCTGAGCAGCAGCGGGCCCATTTCCGAAATGGTGGTGCGGATCGGGTGGCCCTGCTCACCGTAAAGGTCCCAGAATACCGCGGGGTTGTCCTTATAGGCATAGTCGGTAATGCCCAGTTCCGCCGCGCGGCTTTCCAGCTTGTCGGCGTGCTTGAAATCGTGGCTGCCGGCCATCGACACGCCGGCCAGATCGCCCTTCACGTCGGCCATGAACACCGGCACCCCGGCGGCGGAGAACTGTTCGGCAATGGTCTGGAGCGTGACGGTCTTGCCGGTGCCGGTCGCACCCGCGATCAGCCCGTGGCGGTTGGCGCGGCCCAGCCGCAGCACCTGGCGCTCACCGTTGCTACCAAGGCCGAGGAAGATCTCGCTCATGTCATGCTCCTGAAAATGCGACTCGATTCAGATAGAGCCGGTTAAGCCCTGCGGCGAGAGCGTTTTTGCATGCGCGCGCGCTCCTCGCTAGAGCGCCGCGGGCCATCACCTTGCGGGCTATATGGCCTATGAGGCCGGCCTGGCACTGGAGGAGCGGCTGGTACCGCTGGCGGCGGCGCGGACCGGGGCAAACGGCCCCTTGCTGTGGTTTGGGGCCTTCACCGGCTATACCGAGATCGCCGCCCGAGACGTCCCCGCCTGGCTGGCCGATAATGGCAGCGGCCCGGCCCGCATCGGCCCGCTCGACCCGGCACTGTCAGCCGGGGCCTATAGCCAGGTCTTCGCCGCGCTGCAGGAAGCCATCGCGGCGGGCGACATCTATCAGGCCAACCTGACCTTCCCGCTGACCGGCACCTGGCGCGGTGAGCCGCTGGCGATCTATGCCGCACTGCGCCCGGCGGCCGGGGCGGGCTATGGCGGCGTGGTCTACGATGGCTCGCACTGGCTGCTGAGCTTTTCGCCCGAGCTGTTCTTTGCCGAGAAGGACGGTGCGGCCACGGTCAAGCCGATGAAGGGCACGCGTCCTCGTGGCCGCGACGCGGCGCAGGATGCTGCACTGGCAGCAGAGCTGGCCAGTTCGGTCAAGGACCGGGCCGAGAACCTGATGATCGTCGATCTGCTCCGCAATGATCTGAGCCGCGTGGCCGAGGCCGGCAGCGTGCGGGTCGATCGGCCTTTCGCGGTCGAAAGCTATCCCACCGTCCACCAGATGGTCACCACGGTGCGCGCCCGGCTCCAGCCTGGCAAGGGTGCGGCTGACATGGTCCGCGCGCTGTTCCCCTGTGGCTCGATCACCGGCGCGCCGAAAATCCGGGCGATGGAGCTGATCAACACTCTCGAGCGCGATCCGCGCGGGCCCTATTGCGGGGCAATCGGCCGGATCGACGCGCCCAAGGCCGATGGGACTTCCGATGCGGCCTTCAATGTGGCAATCCGCACCCTGCGGCTGACCCCGGTGGAGAACAAC
The DNA here is from genome assembly GCA_021299075.1 of Novosphingobium sp. Taxonomy (GTDB): domain Bacteria; phylum Pseudomonadota; class Alphaproteobacteria; order Sphingomonadales; family Sphingomonadaceae; genus Novosphingobium. Next base: position 12,747 of record JAJTFU010000037.1, read on the forward strand.
CAGGGGACGGCCGTACTAGGGGTGGGATCGGCGATCGTCGCTGATTCCGAGGCTCTGCCGGAATGGCGGGAGAGCCTGGTCAAGGGAGTGGTCAAGGGAGGTTTCGTGCGCAGTTCCGCTTCGGGTTCAGGGGCCGCCGGATTCGACCTGATCGAGACCATGGCCTTTACGCCCGAGGGCGGCATCCCGCTGCTTGAGCTGCACCTCGAACGGATCAAGGCCAGCGCCGCCGAGCTGGGCTTTGCCTTTGATCGCCATGCGGTGCGCAACGCGATCCAGGCGCTGTGCTTTGAAGCCGATGCGCCCTCGCGCGTCCGGCTGGTGGCGGCGCGCAGCGGGGCCTATGCGCTGGAGATCAGCGCGCTGCCCGAACCTTTTGCCGAGCCAGCCCGCGTCGCCGCGCTGCGCTTGCCGGTCGACACCGGCGACTGGCGGCTGCGCCACAAGACCAGCGACCGCGAATTCTACGACGCCGGCCTGCGCGCCGCGCGCAACGCCGGGGCCGACGAGGCGCTGTTCCTGCGCGATGATGGCCTGGTGACTGAAGGCTGCATCACCAATCTGTTTGTCGAACGCGATGGACGGCTGCTGACCCCGCCCGCGCAGATAGGCCTGCTGCCGGGCGTGCTGCGCCGCTCGCTGATCGAGGCGGGCCGCGCGGTCGAGGCCGAGCTGACGCTCGATGACCTGAAGGACGGGTTCCTGATCGGCAATGCGCTGCGCGGGCTGGTGCCGGCGCGGCTATTGCCGTGATCTCGGCCGCGCTCGCCCGGATTGCCGCGTCCCAGACCACGGCGATGACCGACCGCGCGGCTGCGCTGCGCGCTGAGGGGCGCGACATCATCTCGCTGTCGGTGGGTGAGCCGGACTTTGCCATGCCGGCCCACGTGGCCGATGCGGTGCGCGCCGCGCTTGACGCAGGCGATACGAAATACACCCCCGTCGCGGGCACACCGCGCCTTCGCGCCGCTGCCGCGCTCCATTTCCAGCGTGACCTCGGGCTGGCGACCACGCCCGAGCGGGTAATCGTCAGCGCCGGGGGCAAGCAGGCGATCTTCCATGCGCTGCTGGCCACCCTCAACCCCGGCGACG
>JAJTFU010000038.1 GCA_021299075.1 Novosphingobium sp.
TCGGGCAATTGCTCGAGCTTGACGAGGAGCAGTTCGAGCCGCGCCACCGCGAGGCGCTGAACCAGATCATGAAGGCCGGGCGGCACCTGCTCTCGCTGATCAACGACCTGCTCGACATTTCCAGCATCGAAGCCGGCGGGGCCGAGCTCAACATGGAGCCGATCGACCTGGGCGAGCTGCTGCAAGAGGTCCACAGCCTGGCCGCACCGATTGTCGCCACGGCCGGTCTGAAATTCGTGCTGGAGCATCCCGAAGAGCCACTGGTAGCCTGGGCCGACCGGCGCCGGGTGATCCAGGTCATGCTCAACCTCGTCTCCAACGCCGCCAAGTACAACCGCACCGGTTCGCAAGTGCGCCTCGCCTGCCAGACCCGTGGCCGCGATATCCGGGTCGAAGTGGAAGACGATGGCGAGGGTGTGGATAGCACCGAGGTTTCGCGCCTGTTCACGCCGTTCGACCGGCTTGGGCAGCAGAACCGGGCCAAGGTGGACGGCACCGGCCTGGGTCTTGCCCTGTCCAAGCGGCTGGTGGAATCGATGGGCGGGCAGATCGGTTTCGAAGCGCCGGAACAGGGTGCGCGGTTCTGGTTCACGCTGCCCACAAGGGCCCCGCAGCGCGCCAGCAAGCGCAAGGCAGAACAGCAGGCAACATGAGCGTAAACCTGATCGACAGCACGGAAATCCGCGCGCGCCGGATCCTGATCGTCGATGACGAGGACGCGACCGTCCTGCTGCTGGCCAGCGTGCTGGAGCGCGAAGGCTATGCCGACATTCACACCATCACCGATCCGACCACGGCGCTGGAGGCCTATGTGCGGCTGGAGCCCGACCTGGTGCTGCTCGACCTGATGATGCCAGAGGTGGACGGGTTCCAGTTGCTCGAAGCGTTCAAGCGCCATGACCGCGCCGACGAATTCCGCCCGGTGCTGGTGCTGACCGCCGACAGCACGATCGCCGCCCGCCGCCGCGCGCTGGCGCTGGGGGCCAAGGACTTTGTCTCCAAACCCTTCGACGTGATCGAGATCGCGCTGCGGATCGCCAACCTGCTGGAAACCCGGATCCTCTATCATCGGCTGCGCGGCGACTGAGCGCTCGTCTCAGGCCAGTACGGCGACGCCCCCAGGCTCCAGGCAAGCCTCGCCCAGCACCAGCTGGCCGCCAAGGTCGGTTGGCAAGTTGGCCGGCTGCGCCGAATAATTGAACACAAAGGTGTGCTGGCCCGCCCGCCGCACCCGCAGTCCCGCCGGCAAGGTGCAAGTGGCCAGCCCCGCGTCGGCCGCCGCCCGGGCCATGACGATCCGCGCGAGCTCAGCCGTTGGCCAGGCCGCCAGGTAGCGCCGATTGCCATCTCGCCAGACTGCCACCGCGCCATCCTGTGCCGCCAGTTCGGCTTCGGCATCGGTTTCCAGGTGCTCGAGCCAGCGTTCAATCGCAAAGTCACCGCCCGGGTGCGTGAGCCCGGGCCGCAGGCTCTCGACCCGCACCACCTTGGCCGGGAACAGCGCGCCCGGCGGCAAGCCAGCGGGAATCGCGAACTCATCGGTCCGGCTGCCTGAGCGCGGCCCGATCACGACCTGACCGTCGAAAGGGGATGACGCACAGCGCATAGCCATCGAGCGGAGCCCCTGGGGGAAGGATATCGATATCAAGCCCCAGCTCGCGCAGCGCCGTATAGCAATCGAACGTGGCCCACAGTGCCGAGAGTCCTTGGCCCTGGGGCTGGATTCCAGTCACCCAGTCCGCCTCATAGGAAAAGATCAGCGCGACACTTTTGGGCGGCGCGCCGGGCGGCCCGAGCCGGTCGATATCCTGTTTGGCCTGGGCGGCCTCGGCGAGCGCGGGGGCAGGCTCGCTATCGGGCCGCAGCAGGCCGGCATGGAGCTGCTCCTGCCCGAAGGGGGCCTGGCGCCAGCGGAAATAGCTGACCAGTTCCGCACCGTGAGCCATGGCCTCCAGCGTCCAGAGCCGCACCATCCCCGGCAGCGGCGCGGGGTTGTGGCGCGCCCAGTTGACCGGGCCGGGCTGCTGCTCAAGCACCCACCAGCGGCCGCCGCGCGTGCAGCCGCGATAGAGATCGTGATGGAAGGCGGCGATGTCCGGATGGCCCTGGCGGGCATAGGCCAGCTTGTCTGCCTCGCTGAAGCGGAAGCTGTCCAGGAAGCCCAGCGGGTAGCTGTCCCAGCCTACAGCATCGAGGTCTTCGGCCACCTTGTGGTGATCGAATTCGGTGAAGAAGCCCATGTAGTTGTGGACGATGTCGCGTCCGGGCGAAAGCTCGCGCAGGATCTGGACCTGGCTGTGGTTGAACGCCACGACTTCGTCAGAGGCAAAGCGGCGGAAGGCTAGCCAGTGCGCTGGGTTTGCCTCGGTCACGGTCAGGTTAGGCAGATCAATCTCTTCGGATGTCGGCCATAGCGTTCGGCCACGGCACGGGTGATGCGGGCGGCTTCGGAACGGTAGCCACGATGGCTAAAGCAGTAATGTCTGCGTGAACCGAACCCACGCGGGCGGCCCTCCGCATCGATTGACACCATATCCGGCATCTTGTCGACCAGCCACTTGGGCGGGGTCGCCGTTGGTGTGCCGAGGATCACCTCCAGCCCGGCGGCATGAAGCGTGTCGATCGCCCGGTCGAGCCAGCCCCAATCGAACCGGCCAGGTTCCGGCTCGATCCGGCTCCAGGCGAACTCCCCGATCCGGACTTGCTTCAGACCGGTTTCTGCCATCCGGAGGGCATCCTCGGCCCAAAGATGTTCGGGCCAGTGCTCGGGATAGTAGCAAGTTCCAAGCTTCATGATTCATCTGTCCAAACTTGTCGCGGGAATTTGATTGGGCTGCCCTTGCCCTTCCTGTTCAGGAGAGGCAGATCGCTTAAAGACGATTGTTACAATTCGCTGTCGCCCGTCGTAATCTTGGGTCAGCGTGCGCGATCAGGGGTTTCAAGAGCATGTCGGGCGCAGTGAACAGAGCCAAGCCGAAGACGCAGAAGCGGGTTCGCCTTGCCCCAAAGGAGCGGCAGACCCTGATCCTTGATCACGTCGCCGAGATCGTGGCACGCGAGGGCGTTTCCGCGCTGTCGATGGATCGGATCGGGCGTGAAGCCGGAATCAGCAAGTCTCTGGTGTACAATTACTTCCCTAACGTCACCGATCTGCTCCGGCAGTTGTTGCAAAGAGAATGGCGGCGGCTGCGGCGGCTCCAGGCCGAGGCTGCCGACCGGGCTGATACCTTCGAAGGCCTGGTGCGTGCGGTTACCCATGTCTACCTCAAGTACATTGACGAGCGCGGGATGTTGATCGAGCGCCTTCAAGCTGAACCTTCTGTTTCGGCGATCCATGACCCGACCGAATTCGGCAGAGACACAGCGGTAGGCTATCTGGCCGAGATCGTCACCGATCATTTCAATCTGCCCCCGGAGATCGCCAAGGCTGCGACCGACATCAGCTTTGGCCTCCCTGCGGCTGCCGGTGCCTATCTGCTCCAACGCAAACTCAGCCGCGAAGCGCTGGAAGACCTGACGGTGACCATGATCCTGGGCACGCTCAACGAGATCGAGCGGGAATACACTACCCGCCTGCGGCCCATCCGGCGCACCCGTCCGAAACCATCGTGAAGCTCAAGCCGCTGATCGGAGCAACTCTGGCGTCCGTTCAGTGGGGGTGTCCGCGATCGTACAGGGTTCTCGGAGCAATCCATACTCGGCCCGAAGTGCGTCAAGCGGCTCACCAAGGCGATGTTCGAACTTCACGAACTGCACGCTGCGGGAACGACGACCCAGGCTCCAGCCATCGGTGATCGCATCCATCGCTGGCTTGATCAGGTGCGGATCGACCAGTGTCATGTGGCCGGTGACAACGGCAATCCACATCGCGGCATAGGGATAGTCCATCTGGGCCAGCTGGAAGGCCTGGATCGCGAGCTCGCCCAAGGGCGTGGCCGGATAACCGGTCAGGACATGATGAAAGTCATGCGTCTGAAACCCGCGCAACACCTTGTAGGCCAGCGCCGCTGGCATGCGGTCGATCTTGCCGCTGCGCAGCAGTTCATCGTGCCGCGTCCGGTAACCAGCCGCCAGATGCTCGACCAGGTTATTGTCGACCATGAAGGCGCGATAGGCATGTCCGAGCGTGCCCAGACCGTAGTGATCTAACGAAGCCAGTCGGAAATCCGGTGCCAGCCATCCTTCGCGGGCCAGCGGTCCGTGCTCAGGGTGGTCAAGGATCGCCGCTTCGTACTTGGCGATTGCATCGGCGGGGGCCGTTTCCCACCATTCGTTGAACAGCCAGTCGATTCCGTGCGTGTAGAAGTTGTCGATGCTCTGCAGGAATTTCTCCCCGAAGCTGCGTTCGATCGGTGAAACCATGTCAGCCTCCTGTCCGAATTACTTGGCCAGAGTGCCGCCATCGACCGGCACTAGCGCGCCGGTCATGAAGGCAGCTCCATCGCTGACCAGGAATGCCAAGACCTCGGCCACTTCCTCTGGCGTACCATAGCGCGCCATCGGGATGCCCTGGGCCAGTTGCGGCCGGGCGGCCTCCGGATTGTCGGGCGAAAGACGGCGCTCGAGCTGGAACATCATTTCCGTCGCGGTCGGGCTGGGGCAGATCGCCAGCACCCGGATCCCGTGCGGCGCCAGCGCGATCGCTGCCGACTTGGTCATCCCGTTCACGGCAAACTTGCTGGCCGTATAGCCAAAGATGTTGCCGCTGCCGCCAAAGCTCGACACCGATGAAGTATTGACGATCACGCCGCTGCGATTGGCCAGCATGTGCTGGCCAACATGCTTGAGGCCCAGGAAGACCCCCTTGACGTTTACCGCCATGATCCGGTCAAATTCCTCCTCCGGATAGTCGAGCGCATTGGCGATCGCGCCCGAGATCCCGGCGTTATTGAACAGGATGTCGACGCGCTCCCCCAGCGTCAGAGCAAGGTCGATCGCGCGCTGCCAATCCACCGTATTGACGACATCGCCCGCCAGGCTGGCGACCCGGCCGGCGGCCAGGGCGGCGCTGAAATCAGCCTCTGGCCGATCAAACGCGACCACACTGGCACCGCCGGCGCAAAGGCGCTCGACGGCGGCCAGGCCGATCCCGCGGGCTGCCCCGGTGACGATGGCTACGCGATTGGCAAGCGATTGATCAGGCATGGGCGCTAGTTCCTTTGAAGGGCAGGGATCGGATGCTGGGTGAGGAAGTCGGCAATCAGCCCTGCACAGGCATCGGGCGCGTCGCGCTGCGGGACATGGCCGGCATCGGGCAGGTGGACGACGGTGCAATCCGGGCAGACTGCCGCGATGGCATCGGCCATCGCGGGAACGAAGACAGTGTCGCGATCACCCCAGATAACCAGCACCGGGCAGTCTATCGAGTCATGCCGGATCGTCGTTCCAGCCCGATCGGGCGCGACATCCGGGGCCGGGACATCGAACGGTGCCGCCCGATACCAGGCCAGCATCGCCTGCCACACACCGGGTTGAGTCCAGGCCTCGCGGTAGATCGCGATATCGGCCTCGCTCAGCAAGCCGCGCTGCCGCGGATCACCCAGGAAGCGCTCGATCAGAATTTCGACATTGGCCTCGCAGAAAATGGCATCGGCCTCGGGAGAACGCAGCCGGGTGATGTACTGCGAGGCCGCGCGCTGGCCAGGATCGTTCCAGATCATGTCCTGCAGCACGCCCGCAGAAGCGGTGTTAAGCGCCACCACGCCGGCAATCAGGTCTGGTCGCTGGGTCGCGAGTGCGAAGGCCAGGACGCCGCCCCAGTCATGGCCACAGACATGAACACGCGGCAATTCCAGTGCCTCAAGCAAGCTGGTCAGGTCGGCGACAAGCTGATCCATGGTGTAGGCCTCCACCCCGTCCGGCCGGGTGGAATGGCGATAGCCGCGTTGGTCCGGGGCGATCATGCGGCAACTGCCGCCCAGCCGTTCTAGCAAGGGACGCCAGACCATCGCGTGATCGGGAAAGCCATGCAGTAGCAGCAGCGGTATACCGGCCCCGTGATCGATGACTTGTAGGTCCATGCCATTGGTACTGATCGCCTTGATTTTGGGCGGGGGTGCCAAGCCATGATCGGGGGGCGTCACCACGTTCGTTTAGCCCGCAGCAGCGGCGCGAAAAGCGATCCGGGCCGCATCGACGGCATGGCCCTCAGGTTCGGCCAGCATGGTCGCAACCGTCAGGCGCGCCTCGGGCCCAGGCTGCAGAACTTCGAAGATGTTGCCATCAGGATCGCGTCCAAAAAACACCCGGGCCGAGCCAAAGGGATGCGGCGGCGCATGAAGTTCCACGCCCAAAGTCATGAGCCGGGCATGGTCCGCATCGATATCATCGCTCTCAAAGCACAGGTGGTTCCAGCCAGGTGCAACCGCGTTACGCCGGTCCACAGGCGTTGTGCGGGGCTGATCGTACTCCCAGAACTCGAGCTCGGCATTGGCCAACCGCAACCAGGCGCCCTTGAACCGAACATCGGCGATCCCCGCGACCACATCGAACTTGTGGTCAGGACCGAAACTGCCTTGGCGATGCACCGGGCTTCCGGTCAGTAGCGCATAGAAGTTGGCGAGCCGGGAAATATCAGGTGTGACCACGGCCGTATGGGCAAACCAGGGTCGGCGCGCGGATTGCGGCGCCCAGGGCGTCCCTTCCAGCTCGATCAGGTTATCTTCCGGATCGCGGATATAGACATAGCTGTTGCCGGTTCCGAGGCCGGCCGGCCGAGCATGAGTGCCAGCACCGGCGGCGACCATGTTGTCATAAAAGCTGTCCGAGATGGCGGTTTGCAAACAGACATGCCTGATCCCGGCCGCATAGACTGCGCGGTCGGGAGTGTCGGCTTGCTGACCTGCCGCAAATTCGAACAGCTCAAGCCCGCCCAGCGTGCCAATCAGCGAGGCGGCGCGGGCCGCTGCATTCTCAACCTGGAGCAATGTGCGGTTTTCCGCTGTGTCGGCCACCTCGAAGCGTGAGACCAGCCGGAAGGCCTGGTCAACCGAATAGAACGCGATCGCCGCGTCGAGATCGCGGACCGAGAGGCCGGTGTGGTGCAGACCAGTGATCATCCCCGTGGTCCCTCGCTGGCGGCGAGCGCAAGCCGCTCGTCGATCTGCGCACGGATCGCGCTGTGGCGATCGGCAGTCAGGTTATAGCGCCATGCCATGCCAGCGGCGATCAAGACCAGTACGCAGGGGATCACGCTGTAACTGATCGAAAGAGCCAGCAATGGCTCGGCGCGATCCTCGCCAGCGGAAACGTAACCGACTGCACCCAGGATCAGCAGCGGCAAGCCAGAACCCAAGGCATAACCCATCTTCTGCACCATCGCGATCGCGGCAAAGAACAGCCCCTGCTGCCGGTCCAGCGTTTCCGCAGTATCGATGTCAGCAGTGTCCGCGACCATGGCATGCGGCAGCATCAGGACTGCCCCATAGCACATGCCCTTGATCACAAAGAGCGTGGTGAAAATGACGATCCCGCCTTTCGGCACGAAGAACATCAGTGCGTTGGTCGTGGCAACGATGACCAGGGCCAGGGTCAGGGCGCGATGCTTTTCGATCCGCTTCGCCAGCCAGACCCAGCCGGGCATCACCGCCAAGGCCGCTACGAAGTAGCAGAAATAGATGATCCCGATATTGGAAACCCCTACAATATCGCGGGCAAAGAACACGGTAATCGTCTGCCGGAATACCTCGCCAATCGTGGCAATCAGGACCAGCAGCGTGACATTCAGGAACGCCCGGTTGGCGACCAGCATCCGCAAGGCGCCGATGAACTTGAAGGGCGCCTTGGTGATCGGCGCGGCGGGTTCGGGCACCAGGAAAAAGGCAAGCGCGGCGCAGATCGGCAGCAGTACGATGATGAAATAGCTGAGCGCGGCCATCACGTCAGCGCTGGTTGCCCCCTCAAGGGTCAGGACATAGGCTGGGATCAGGGTCGAGCCTATCAGGCCCATGATGCTGAAAGCCTGCGAGACCGAACTGATCCGGGTGCGGATGTGATAGTCCGATGAAAGTTCGGCCGACCAGGCATGGTAGGGTAGCAGGATCAGGGTATAGCCCAGATAGACCAAGGCCACGGCTAGCGCGAAATAGACGATGCCGACACCGGGTCCCGGCACGAACAGCATGCGCACGCCGGCCATCATGGTCAGTGCGCCAAAGATCAGCCAGACGCGCCGCCGCCCGATCCGTGGACGCCACCGGTCAGACAGCACGCCAACGATGGGATCGGTCACGAAGTCCGACAGGCGTGCCAGTATCAGCGAAAGACCGATCAATTGCAGGCTGAGCTGCAACTGACCGGAATAGAGCGGGGCCAGGTAGATGGCGATCGGCAGACCGATCATGCCCAGCGGCAATTGCACCGATCCAAAGGCGACGATCCGCCAGAACCCGAGCGGCTGCTCGTCTGTACTCGCAGCTGATGCCATTACCTGCTCTCCTCAACCTGGCTGGGCAGCTCGCGCAACGCGAGTGCTCCTGCCAGTTCCCTTGTTTCGCGCTCGTCCGGCTTTGGCCGGATCACAGCGGGAAGATCGAATGCCCCCCATCCAGCACCAGCGCCTGGCCGGTCATGAAGTTGCTTTGCTGCGAGGCAAGATAGACCGCGATGCCCTCCATGTCCTCCAGCTGGCCGATCTTGCCCGATGCGGCTCGCCGGCGACAGCCGTCCTGGAAGGCCTTGGGCGTGTTGAGCGACATCTCCGTCTCGATGAAGCCGGGCAGGATCGCGTTGGCCTGGATCCCGGACCGCCCCAGTTCGATCGCCAGCGAGCGCACCAGGCCCGTTACAGCCGCTTTGGTCAAGCAGTAACCGGCCGAATTGGGAAGCCCGAGGATGGCCGCCACCGAAGAGGTCACGATCAGCTTACCGCCAGCCTGACGCTCCTGCCAGTGCCGGGTGGCAAGCTGGAACGTGTCGATCACGCTGAGGATGTTGAGATCGTTCGTGGCGAGCCAGGCCGAACGGTCCAGATCGACAAAGGCGCCGCGCGCGCCGGATCCGCCGGCATTGGCAAAGCAGCTGTCGATCTTGCCGAATGCCGCGATGGTCTGTTCAAAGGCGGCGGCACTCGATGCGGGATCGGTTACATCGGCCACAAAGCTGTGGGCTTGCCCGCCAAGTGCGGTCAGTTCGGCGACTGCCGCGGCATTCTTGGCTTCATTGCGGCCCCAGATCGCGATCTGTGCACCGGCCTTGATCAGACCTTTCGCCATGGCCAGCCCCAAGCCGCCATTGCCCCCGGTAACCAGGGCAACGTGGCCTTCAAGGTCGAAAATTCTCTGCATCTGGTTCATTCGCCTGCTGCCTTGTGATGAAGTTCCAGCCCCCGCGCCCAGCGGCGCTGGAAGCCTCGCCAGTAGCCTGGCTGGTTATCCCCTGCGGTCATTCCACCCCATTGCTGCCCGAAGGTGCTGGGCCACTGGCCCTGGTTGGCAAACGGGGTGGGCACATCGAGGTAACGCCGCTTGCTGTCATCGCCCTTCAAATGCAGATCGAAGAAGGCGCTGATGAAGTGCGTGTTGATCGCGTCGATCCGGTCCTTGCGCCAGACCGGATCGGCCAGGAATTCGATTGTAGGGAAATCTGCGTCTAGCGGCACAACCACCGGATTCCCGGCAATGTTATGGGCCGCCTCGCGATAGACCAGCAGATAGCGGTCCGCCCCCAACGCTGCCTGAAACAGCCGCTTCACGCCGCGCTCAAACCCGACTACGTCGTCCTGGTCCCCGGCAATCAGCAGCAGCGGCTTGCGCAGGTTGGCCAGAGCGGCATCTTGCCACGCCATGGCGCCCGGCTGGCCGCCCCACGGCGCGAGCGTGACCACCGCCTTGACGTGCTGCGCCAGTAGCGCATCCGGAGGCGGCAGCATGGACCGTGCCGCTGGCGGGAATTGGGCAAAGGCGGGAGCGGCGGGATCGAGCGGCACCCCGGCGGTGGTCAGAGTGCCGTATCCGCCCATCGAAAAGCCCAGCAGGCCGATCGCACCCGGATCGATCTGCGCAGTCACGTCCGGCGCAAGCTTGCCGTCCAGTGCGGCCTTGAGCACAAATTGCTGATCGCGTGACCGGTTGAGCAGAACCCCGCCAAACGATGCCGCGAACGTTGCCGCATCGGTAAATGACTGGTCGCGGTGATCGATCGAAGCGACAATGTAACCACGTGAGGCCAGCATTTCGCCCAGGCGGCTCATGTGCTCGGCCCAGCCGCCGTACCCGTGTGAAATCAGGATCAACGGGAAGCGCTGGCCGATAATCGGCGCAGCGTGAGTTGCTGCGGCGCCTGCTTCGGCAATCTCCAGCGCTTGCTGGCCGGGCAGCGCCCGCCGGTGCCTGTAAACCGCCCGCTCGGATGAAGCGGAGCGGGCTGGGAACCACAGCCGCACACCAATGGCGCGCCCGCTCACTGCCAGCTCATGGGCTTGGGTGCCGATAGCAAAGCTGCCCGGGCCCGACAGTTCGGGCATTTCGGCTGAAGGCTTCGCGAGGGGCTGCTGTGCAAGCGCCGTACCCGAAACCAGTGCGACCGCCATGGCCGCCAGGCCGGTCACAATGGTTCGCCTCAGTCGCTGCATGATCGGCAAGGTCCTCTGTCTGGCTCCAAAGCGGCAGGCGAAGGAGGAGACCTTCGCCTGCCCAGGCGGGAGAGTGCGCCAGTTGGTTGCTTGGTGGTGCTTACTTGAACCCGACGCGCAGGCTCAGACCAAAGGTCCGCGGGTCAAGCAGGAAGGCACTGCGGAAGCTGCCGACCAGGTTGGAGTTCACCTCCAGCCAGGTGATGCTGTCCTCATTCGTCAGATTCTTGACGAATGCGGTCACGCTCCAATCCTTGCCGCTGTTGGCGATCTGGATCGATGCGTCGAGCTGGCTCCAGCTGCCAACCCGATCAGCCGGTACGTTGAACTCACGAGAGTGGAAGCCGGACTGCGAGTAGAAATCGACCCGCGGCCGCACGGTCCAATCTGAGCCGGTGTCGATCGTGTATTCAGCGGCCAGCTTCAGCGTGCGACGCGGCGCATTCGGCAGCTGGTTGCCCTGGATCTGAAACAGCGCCCCGCCGCGCGATGGATCGGAAGAACGGTAATCGCTGCGGACGGTCGCATTCAGCAGGCCCAGGCTGGCTTCGAGGCGCAGCGGCTCGATCGGCGTGTAGACCAGCTCGGCTTCCAGGCCTCGCACCCGCGACTTCGGAATGTTGGTATTTGCCACCGCAGTCCCAACAAGGTTGCCGACAATCAGGTTCGAGTATTCATAGTTGAACAGGGCCAGGTTCAACCGTCCCTTGCCGTCCATGAAGGTGTTCTTGATGCCCAGTTCATAGGCGTCGATCACCTCGGATTCGAATACCGGGATGGTGTTGTTGCCCGGATTGAACCCGCCCGATTTGAACCCGCGCGAGAATGACAGGTAGACGTTGGTATCCTGGGTGAAGGAAAGGGTGGGATTCCAGTTCAGGATGGCACGTCCGGTAACCTTGTCGAACTCGGCATCGCCGATGAAGTAGGGGTTCAGCGCGAAGGTACCTGAAGCGGTTTCGATATGCTTTTCGTCATGCGTGTAACGCAGGCCGCCGGTCAGCTTCAGGTTCTCGGCCAGATCGACATAGGCTTCACCGAACACGGCATAAGACTTTACCTGGCCTAGGCGGGTATCAAACTTTGAAACCGCCCCAAAGGTGCGGTTGGCCGGGGTCCAGGTATCAACATAACCAGACGAGCGTGAGTTCAGATAGAAGCCGCCGAAGATGAAATTGAACGCACCGTCAAAGCGCGAGGCAAGCCGCAACTCCTGGCTGAACTGCTTGCGCGTGCCGCCACCGGTTTGCGACGTGCGGTAGTCGGTGGTGGTGACCGGCCGACCTGACAGCAGATAGGTCATCACGCCATTGCCATTGCCGGCGTCGGGGATCACGTGCGTGCCAAAGGTGCCGGGATTGAAGGCATTGGGTCGATAACCCTGATCGAAATCGCGCTCGCTGGAATTGTTGCCGTCGCGCAGACCGGTGACCGAGGTCAGCGTAAGATCGCCCAGTTCCTGGTTGATCTCCAGGGTGGCGAGAAAGTCCTCGGCTTTCTGGAACGGCTTTACGTCAATCCGCACTTCGCGCAGGCTGGTCGGGTTGGCGGCATAAGTGCCGGCCCGCACTCGGCCGCCCAGCAGGAAGTTGTCGATCAGGAAGTTGTTGGTCGGGAAAGCGGCCGAAACCGAATTGGGCGAGCAGCCAAAGGTAGGGTCCGGCGTGCACAGCGATTTCACCGCTTCCTGCCGATTGGAATCTTCCCTGAAATAGGTCAGGGTCAGGTCAACCGTCGTCGCATCCGAAGGCTCGAAGCGTGTGCTCGAGCGCAAGGTGAACTGGTTGCGGCCATCGACCATCGTGTCATCGAGCAGGTTCTTCGTATAACCGTCACGGTTGATGTAATTGGCGGCGAAGCGCTGATAGAGACCATCCGCCAGCGGAATGTTTATCGCGGCATTGGCGCGAACGCCGCGCGGGCTTTCGCCCTGGATTTCGACATAGCCCTCGAACTGGTCGGTCGGGCGGCGGGTCACGAAATTGATGACGCCGCCGGTGGTGTTGCGACCGAACAGGGTGCCTTGCGGGCCGCGCAGCACCTCGATCCGCTCCATGTCGAAGAATTCGCCGAAGCTGCTGCCCGATTGCAGGAACACGCCATTCACAAGCACGCCGATATTGGTGTCACCGGTTCCGCCATAGGAGGCGGAGCCAACGCCGCGAATCGTGATGTTGCGGTTGGCCGAAAGGGTCACGTTGGGCGCGTTGAACTGAAGGTCCTTGCTGTCCTCCACCCGTGCGGCCTCGAGCGCGGCGGCATTCAGTGCCGTAATCGCAATCGGCACGTCCTGGACATTTTCGGCCTTTTTCTGAGCCGTAACGACAATCGTGTCACGGTCCTCTGCCTGGTTCTCACTCTCGCTTTGGGCGAAGGCGGGCGCTGCTGACGCGGCCCACGCAATGGCCAGAACCGATGCACCTAGTGCCTTATTCAGGGTCTTTGACATGCATTCCTCCCATGGATGTTGACCATGTGTGCAATACAAATGGACATGCCGTCAATAGTGTCAGCAATTTCGCCCGGAACTGGTCCATATTCCAGCCAATTCGGCGATGTTTATCGCTGCTATTGGAATGATAGATAATAACTGTGCCGCAGTCCGTCGGCGTGACCGGGGCTAGGGAAATGGCGCGCCGATCGAATGCTCAGTCAAAATGATCGAATGAACAACCAATGGCAGCTTAGAGCGCAAGGGCCCCAAAAGCCGCCATTCCGGATCGTCCGACAAAGCTGAAATTTCATTGGACTTACCCCGCGCACCAAGCATTGGTGCTGTCAGTGAATCGCGCGCCTGAATGGCTAGCGGAGCCCTGACCAGCAGGACTGGCGGGGCCTTGGGTGATGGGAGCAGCGACAGTCGCTGCTCCAATCAGGAGAACCACCCATGATGAATGATGACACCCCAAAAGTAGCAGCAAAACCTACCCGCAGAATGGCCCGCGAGCCCAAGGCGGATCTGGTAGCAGCCCCCTCACCCAAGCGCTCCAGCAAGTCCGAGGCTGTCCTTGTCATGCTGCAACGACCCGAGGGTGCGACCCTCGACCAACTTGCAATTGCAACCGGTTGGCTGCCCCACACAACGCGAGCAGCACTGACGGGGCTCAAGAAGAAGGGCCACGAAGTCACCAGCGACAAGCCAGCTGGCAGCGTGCGAACCTACCGGTTGACTGCTGGAGCGAAGACCGCCCAATGACCCTCGATGCCCGCATCGCAAAGATCGAGGCGATGTCAGCGCGCGAGCGCAGGGCCGAATGGCTGCGCTGCACTGGCACTGACGCCCCACCAGCGTTTGGCTCGGGCCTTCTGGCCCGGGCCATCGCCCACCAGGTTCAGGAGGCCGCGCTGGGCACGATGAGCAAGGCAGACCTGAAGCGGGTCTTGTCGGCTGGCG
>JAJTFU010000039.1 GCA_021299075.1 Novosphingobium sp.
CAGTTGCGCTTTCCAATGGCGGACTGCCGGATGGCCAGGATGCACCCCGGGCCTTTGCCATCTGGCGGGCCTTCGCGAAGTACAGTCCCGTTTTCCCGATTGGCGGCATCGTAAAACGCGGCACGCGCCGCCCGCTCTCGGCCGAAGAGGTTGCCGCCTACGACGCCCCCTTCCCCACCCGTCCCAGCAAGGCCGCCGCCCGGGCCTATCCGCCGCTGGTTCCGTTCAAGGGCAATGTTGCCGTGCCCGACCAGCTGCGCGCCTGGGAAGTTTTCCGGCAATGGACGAAGCCGTTCCTGTGCTGCTTTTCCGATCAGGACCCGATCACGCGTGGCGGCGATGCAGTCTGGCTGGAGCGCGTTCCGGGCACCCGCGGGATGGCGCATCGAACGTTGCATGGCGGTCATTTCATCCAGGAAGATGACCCTGTTGGCTTTGCCGCTGCGATCATCTCGGCAGCACGCGCATAATTTTCAGAACAAGACTCGGAATTTAGTCCACTGCAATCAATTGTGACGATTGTCTCCCGGTCACGGGTTGCTTAAGCTTCGTGGCCATGCAGATGCAGACTCGCCATTCGTCTGATCCCCTGGTCCTGCCCCAGCTGACCCCCAAGCAGCGTGAGGTAATGGCCCTGGTAGCAGACAACCGGACCAGCAAGGAAATCGCTGGTTTACTTGGCATTTCCGAATCCGCAGTGAACCAGCGGATCGAACATATCCGCGCCAGACTGGGCGGATTGCCGCGCGGCGAGATGGCCCGGCTCTATCGTCAGCAATTCGCGCGTGAACAAACGATTGCCGGCACTTTCCCGTCAACATGGAAGAAAATTCAGGTTCATCCCGAGGCCGATTCTGACCAGAGCAGCGGCGTGGAGGGTCCGTCCGGTGCGGTTGCAGCAATGCAGTCACGCAATGCCGGATCAGGGTCGCAACCTTCCCATCCGCTCCTCCCGGTCGGGTTAGCCTGGCTCAGCCGGGAGGAGCCTTTAGCAGCCTTCTTCCGTAGCGCCGCTGTCGCCGCACTCGTGCTGGCCGGAATGGCGGCCGCAGCCACGATCACCCAGCTGGTTGGTTTCTCCGTCGGCGGCCAATAAAAGCTGCACAGAGGCGCTTGCTCCTTGCCGCTGAATCGCTAGATGGGGACCCGATGCGGCCACTCCGCCGCGTAGCGACAGGGATCGACATGGCCACTTTCACGCTTCCTGCTAACAGCAAGATCACCGGCAAGGCCCAGCATCACAAGGCTGAAGGCGCTGCCCGCGTGAAACATTTCACGGTCTATCGCTACGATCCCGACAGCGGTGAGAACCCGCGCTATGACACCTTCGAGATCGATCTCGACAATTGCGGCCCGATGGTGCTGGACGCGCTGATCAAGATGAAGTCCGAACAGGACCCATCGCTCACCTTCCGCCGCTCGTGCCGCGAAGGGATCTGCGGCTCCTGCGCCATGAACATCAACGGCCGCAACGGCCTGGCCTGCACCACCGCGATCGAAGACCTGAAGGGCGATATCCGCATCACCCCGCTGCCGCATATGGAAGTGATCAAGGACCTGGTGCCTGACTTCACGCACTTCTACGCGCAGTACGCCTCGATCCGCCCCTGGCTGCAGACTGTCAGCACCACGCCTTCGGGCAAGGAACGGCTGCAAACGCCCGAACAGCGCGAGAAGCTGGACGGCCTCTACGAATGCATCCTGTGCGCCTGCTGCTCGACCTCGTGCCCCAGCTACTGGTGGAACAGCGACAAGTTCCTGGGTCCGGCAATCCTGCTGCAGGCCTATCGCTGGCTGGCTGACAGCCGGGACGAAATGACCGGTGAGCGGCTGGACGAGCTGGAAGATCCCTTCCGCCTCTATCGCTGCCACACGATCATGAACTGCGCCAACGTGTGCCCCAAGGGTCTGTCCCCGGCGCGCGCGATCGCCGAGATCAAGAAGATGCAGGCCGCCAAGCATGCGTAACGGGCAGCGCGGCTAAGTGGTCGATCAACGCGGCTTCATCTACGAACCCGATCCGGAAAATCCTGGCTGGCATCGCTGGGAGCTGGCCGACGATACCCGGTTCAATGCCCAGACGATGGGCCGGATGCTGGTGCGCCCCGAAAGTGATCGGACCTGCCGGGTGCGGATGTTCCCGGAACGCAAGCATTCCAACCTGCTCGACATTGTCCATGGCGCAGTTACCCTCGCCCTGGTCGATATCGCCCTGTTCGCGGCGATGCGCACGCTGCTGAATGGCAATGCCGGCGGCTCGGTTACGCTGGAGCTGTCCAGCCAGTTCATCGGTGCCGGCGCGCTTGGTAAGCCATTGGATGCCGTGGTCGAGGTGATGCGTGAGACCAAGCGCCTCGTCTTCATGCGCGGCACCGTGGTCCAGGGCGAAGGCGACGAACATCTGGTCGCCACCTTCTCGGGCATCGTCCGCAAGCCTTCGGTAAAATGAACGCGCTGCTGGCGCGGTACGAAGCGCTGGTTGCGGCTGGCGAACTCCGGCCCGATCCGGAACAACGCGCCGCTGCCGCGCGCCTCGCGCAGTTGCAGCAGGAACTGGAAGCGCCGCAAGGGAGCGGGCTGCTCGGCAAGCTGTTCGGCAAGAAGCCGCCCAGTCCGCGCCGGCTCTATCTGTGGGGCGGGGTCGGGCGCGGCAAGTCGATGCTGATGGACCTGTTCCACGACAGCCTGGCCATCCCCGACAAGCGCCGCGTCCATTTCCACGCCTTCATGCAGGAAGTCCACGCCCGCCTGCGTGAAGCCCGGAAGAGTGAGAGCGGCGATCCGATCCCGCCAGTCGCCGCTGCCATTGCCGAAGGCCTGCGCGTCCTCGCCTTTGACGAGATGGTGGTCAACAATTCTGCCGATGCGATGATCATGAGCCGGCTGTTCACCGCGCTGATCACGCAGCACGGACTGGTGATCGTGACGACCAGCAACCGCGCCCCGTCCGAACTCTACAAGGACGGCCTCAACCGCGAACATTTCCTGCCCTTCATCGCCCTGATCGAGCGCGAGCTTGATGTGCTGGCACTGAATGGCCCGGTCGATTACCGGCTGGAGCGGCTGGGCGGCATGGCCACCTGGCACACCCCGCTGGGCGATGCCGCCACGGCGCAAGTCCGCGAAGCCTTCTTCCGCCTGACCGACTACCCCCCCGAGGATGCCGAACACGTCCCCTCGGCCGAACTGGACCTGGGCGGCGGGCGCAAGCTGCACGTGCCCAAGAGCCTGAAGGGCGTTGCCGTGTTCAGCTTCAAGCGGCTCTGTGCTGAAGCCCGCGGTGCGCCAGATTACCTTGCCATCGCTCAGACCTATCACACGGTAATCCTCGTCGGCATTCCGAAGATGGGGCCGGAGAACCGCAACGAAGCTGCGCGCTTTGTCACGCTGATCGATGCGCTCTACGAGCAGAAGGTCAAGCTGCTGGCGACAGCCGATGCGGCGCCGGAGGAACTCTACGCCGCCGGCGACGGCCGCTTCGAATTCGAGCGCACGGTCAGCCGGCTGATGGAAATGCAAAGCGCCGATTACATGGCCCTGGGTCACGGCGAGCAGGGTTGAATTAAACTCAGTCGCCACCACTTACCCAACATTCCGGCGGCAACACCCCGCCGAGGTGGATAGCAGACATGATCGAAGTAAGACCCTTTGCTGGCCTGGGCCATGCGAACCACGGCTGGCTGGATGCCCGCCATCACTTCAGCTTCGCTTCGTATTACGAGCCCGCCCGGATGGGTTGGGGTGCGATCCGCGTCTGGAATGACGATACGATCGCGCCGCGCAGCGGATTTCCACCGCACCCGCACAATGACATGGAGATCGTCACCTTTGTGCGGACCGGGGCG
This sequence comes from Novosphingobium sp., assembly GCA_021299075.1. Classification (GTDB taxonomy): domain Bacteria; phylum Pseudomonadota; class Alphaproteobacteria; order Sphingomonadales; family Sphingomonadaceae; genus Novosphingobium. The sequence goes on from JAJTFU010000039.1 coordinate 3,846, forward strand.
ATCACCCACCAGGACAGCCTGGGCAACAAGGGCCGCACTGGCGCCGGCGATGTGCAGGTGATGAGTGCCGGAACCGGGATCGTCCACGCCGAACACAACCTCGAGGATGAGGCGACGACGCTGTTCCAGATCTGGATCATGCCGGACCGGGCTGGCGAGGCCCCCGGCTGGGGCCAGCGGGAATTCCCGCGCGGCGAACGTGCCGGGCGTTGGGAAGTGGTTGCCAGCGGCACGCCCGACCTCGACCAGGCCCTGTCGATCCGCGCCGACGCCAAGGTCGCCGCAGCGACTCTCGCGGCAGGCGAAGCCGCCACCTGGTCAACTGGGGAAGCGCGCCATGTCTATCTGGTTGCGCCAACCGGAACGATCCGCGTCAACGGCATCGCGGCCCAGGCGCGCGACGGCGTGGCCATAACAGGCGAGGCAAGTATTACCGTCGAAGCGGTCAGCGACTGCGAAGTCGTCCTGGTGGATTCGCTTTAGGCCGCTGCGCGCGGCAAACGGGCCTGCGCGCCGGCGAGGCGCTGCATCAGCCTGAGATCTTGCTCACGCAGTTGCAGCGCCGCGTCTGCCCAGGAATCGACGATATCCCGCAGCTCCGCCAGGGTGACATTGTTGGCCCGGCGACTGGCGCGGCGCGCGCCGACCAGGCCGGCATGGCGGCGGTTCGACTTGGCAATGAAATCGCGCACGGCCGCCTCACCCTCGCCCGGTTCGGCGAGTTGGTGGACAATGCCAAGTTCATACATTGCTTCGGCGGAATAGGTCTCGTTGCCCATGATGATCCGGTCCGCCATCGCCTGACCCAGGCGGCGCGAGAGGATCGCATGCGCGCCCATCCCCGGGAACAGTCCGAACATCACCTCGGGAAGGCCGAACGACGAACCACGTTCCGCAATGATATAGTCAAACGACAGCAGTGCCTCGAACCCGCCGCCCAGCGCCTGGCCCTGCACCATACCTATCGTCAGGATCGGCAGATCGAGTGACTGGATATTGCGGTGCAGGATTTCGACACAGCGGTAGCCATAGGCAGCCAGGGCATCGCGATTGCCCTCACGGATCAGGGCTGCGAACAGCTCAAGATCGCCGCCGAAGCAGAACACGCCGGGAGCACGGCTGCCAAGGATCAGGTATTTCAGCGGTACCCGACCCGGGCCGAAATAGGCCCCGATCAACCGCTGCCAGTTGGTGAAATCGGCCAGCATCGGCGGCGTAAAGCTGGGCCGGCCAGCGGGTCGCATGTAGGTCCAGATCGCTTCTTCAGCCTCGCTGTAGAGCACATCCAGCTCGCTCAAGGCGAACAATTCGTCAGGAATGGCAAGGCGGATCCGCGCCTGGCTCAGCAGGGTCGACGCATCGCTATCGCTCACGGAATAGGCGCTGTGCACCTCAGCATGAGGCGCCTCCGAACCTGAAAGATCGCCTGAAAGTCGATCCATAAATGCCTCGCGCGTAACCCGATTCAGGTATGCTGGTAAAACCACTTACCTGCTATTTTCAGGAATCTAACCGAGGGTGGAGTCGCTTGGCAAAGGAAATCTTTACCCTGTGCGGTGAAGCGAGTCCCAATTCTGGTCAGCTGCTGCGTCCGCGCAACAGGGTGTGACCCAACAAAAGCGCCACCAGGGCAACGGCCAGCATGGGCCAGATATGCCCCGCGATCATCGCAGCGGGCATGTCTTTCAGGAAGACGCCGTGGGTAATCGCCAGGAGATGGCTGAGCGGATCGGTCGCCGCGATGGGCTGGAGCCAGGCCGGCATGCCATCGATCGGGCTGGCATAGCCGGACAGCAGAATCATCGGCACAATCACCAGGAACCCGCCCAGGAAGGCCTGCTGCTGGTTCGCGGCGACGCTGGAAATGGCGAGGCCAATCGCGCTGACCGCCAGACTGAACGCGGCAATTGCCAGCACAATCAATAGGTAGGAACCAAGAAACGGCACGTCTGACAGCAAGGCCACCATCGCGACATAAAATGACCCGTTGAACAGACCGACAAGAAAGGCCGGTACCATCTTGCCCGTCAGGATCTCCCAGTGCCGCATGGGCAGAGCCATCAACTGGTCATAGGTTCCGAACTCGCGCTCCCGGGCGATGGCCTGGACCGACACCGAGAGGACCAACACGGTGGTGATCACCGCAATCATCCCCGGCAGGGTGAACCAGCTATAGTCGAGGTTGGGATTGTACCAGTTGCGCACCACCAGATCCGGGGCCGCCGGACCAGGACGCAGGGCCATGCCGGTAGTTGCGGTAATTTCCGAGATATAGGTAGTAACAATCTGGGCAGCATTGACTCTTCGGCCATCGAGTAAGAGGCCGATCTGCCCTTCTTCGCCCCGGGCGACCCGGGCTGACAGGTCCGGCGGAAGGATCATCCCGCCCAATACCTCGCGCTGCTCGATCGCCACCCCAAGCGCCGCCTCGTTGGGGTAGACGATAACCTCCCCGACATTTCGGGCCGCCCCCACGGCTGCCAGGAATTGCTCGGAGGCGATCCCGGTGTCACGGTTGACCAGACCAAGCGAGACGTTCTTCACTTCCAGGGTGGTTGCCAGGCCGAACAGGATGAGCTGAATCACTGGACTGGCCACCAGCGTGGTCATCACGCGCCGGTCGCGCAGCACCACCGCCAGCTCCTTGAGCGCCATGGCGATAACCCGGACCAGCGCCCCGCTCATGCGATCTGCCGCTTGATCGCGCGCGTCACGCGCAGGAAGAAGAAGGCGCCAAAGCCCATTAGCGCCAGGATGTTGGGCAGAAACATCGACCAGATATCCCCGACTAGGAACACGCTTTGCAGCGGCGGGATCAGATAGCGCGCCGGGACGATATAGGTCAGCCACTGGATCGCGGTGGGCATTGAATCGATCTCGAACAGAAAGCCCGACAGTAGCAGCGAGGGCAGAAAGCCCGACAGAAGCGCGAACTGCGTGGAGACGAACTGGTTCTTGGTCCCCGCCGAAATCAGCAACCCCTGCCCCAGAACGGCCGCCAGGAACGCCGACGAGACCAGAAACAGCGCCAGAAACGAGCCGCGGAACGGCAAGCCATAGCCTAGCACCGCTACCGCCACGCAGATCGCCGTCGAGGCCAGGCCCAGCACATAGTAAGGCAGCAATTTGCTGAGCACGAGCGCCGGGATCGAGATCGGCGTCGATAGCAGTCCTTCCATCGTCCCGCGCTCATACTCGCGGGCCATGATGAGCGCGGTCAGCAGGCTGCCGATCATGGCCATGACGATCCCGATCGCGCCGGGTACCAGCATGTAGCGGCTCTCCAGCTCCGGATTGTAGGTATAGCGGGCAATCAGGCTCAAGGGTGGGACAAACGCCTGGTCCTGCTGGCGTGCGCGCGCTTCGGTCCAGCTGCGGAGCGTTCCGCGCAGATTGGCCGCCAGCAGCGTCGCCGTATTGACCTGCGAGCCATCGGTTACGAGCTGGACGGCCGGCGCGGTACCGCTGGCCAGATCGCGCTCAAAACCATCGGGGATTACCACGAAACCGCGCAAAGCCCCGCTGCGGAGCTGCGGCTCAGCTTCGGCAACGCTGCTCTGCTCGGCTATCCGGAAGTAGGAATTGTTCGAAAGCGTCGCGGCCAGATCGCGTGAGGCGCTGGTGCGGTCGAGGTCGATCAGCCCGGTACGGGTGCCATGGACATCCAGCGTGACAGCGCTGCCAAACAGGAACATCAGGATCAGAGGCATCAGCACGACCAGCCCGAAGGTCGAAGGATCGAGCCAGATCTGGGCCCATTCCTTGGCCCGGATCGCCGCAGCGCGGCGCCAGAACAGCGGATCGCGGGCGCTCATGCCGGAGCCTCAGCCAGGACCCGGCGCTGGGTGTCGATCAGGCTGAAGAAGGCAACCTCCAGCGATGACGCCACCGCTCCACCTGGAATTGAGTGGCGCAGCTCGTCGGGCGTACCCTGCGCAATGGTCTGCGATCGGTTGATCACCAGCACCCGGTCACAATTTTCGGCCTCATCCATGAAATGGGTCGTCACCAGGACAGCCGTGCCGCGTGCGGCGATCGCATTGATATGATGCCAGAACTCACGTCTGACCAGTGGATCGACGCCAGAGGTAGGCTCATCCAGGAACAGCACCGGCGGCGTATGCAGGACCGCTGCCCCCAGTGCGAGCCGTTGCTTAACGCCAAGCGGCAGCAGCCCCGCCGCCGTGGCCATAAAGGGCTCAAGCCCCAAGGCTGTTACCACCCGTTCGATCGCAGATGCCTGCGCAGCGCCGGTCAGGCCATAGCTTCCAACCATGAACTTCAGGTTCGTCGCCACGTTCAGGTCCGCGTAGAGCGAGAACTTCTGCGGCATATAGCCCAGCGCCTGACGGGCTTCGGCACCTGCGACAGACAAGTCGCGGCCCGCCACCGTACCGCGCCCCGCGCTTGGTGTAGCGAGACCGCACAGCATCCGGAAAGTGGTCGACTTGCCGGCGCCATTTGGTCCCAGCAGCCCGAAGATCTCGCCGGGTCGGACCGAGAACGAGATGTCCTGCGCCGCAACAAAGTCTCCGTAACGCCGGGTCAACCCGATGGCCGCAATGGCCGGCTGGTCGGGTTGGTCGAACCGCAGCGGGAAGGCTTCGGCCAATGCGCTGGGCTGAAGTGCCGCGCCGTCATCGAGCATCGCGGCAAAGCCCTCGTCCGGACGCGCCGCCACCGGCAGCCAGTTTCCGCCTGATGGCGCTGCTGACTGGCGAGCGAGTGCATGGAGGTTTCCGCCCTCGATCCGGCCTGAAATCACGCCTCGATCAAGCAGCAGGTCCTGCAACGCCTTGCGCCTGACACCGTCCGGCAAGGGCCTCACAAAGCAGCGCCCCTCGGCCCCGGCGGCCAAGCCTGCTGGAGGGCCATGGTACCGGATTTCCCCTTCATGGAGCAGCACGATTTCGTCGCAGCGCGCCGCGTCCTCAAGGATATTGGTCGTCCAGACTAGGCTCGTTTCCGGGCCAGACAGATCCATCGCCAGTTGCCAGATTTCCTGCCGCGAAACGGGATCCACCCCAACCGAGGGTTCATCCAGCAACATCAGCCGCGGTGCCGCGACGACCGCACAGGCCAGCGCCAGTTTCTGCCGCATCCCGCCCGACAGCTTGCCAACGGCGCGGTCCAGGAACGGTTCCAGTCCGGTCAGGCGGTAAAGGTGAGACATGCGCTCAGGGCTGTCCTGCGGCTCGACCCCGCGCAGCCGGGCGTAGAGCTCCAGGTTCTGGCGCACCGTCAGTTCGGCATAGAGCGCCCCGCCCTGCGGCATATAGCCGACCTGGCTACGATCGAGCTGATCGGCCGGACCGCCCAGCAGCTCGACATCGCCGCTGTCCGCCGCCACCAGTCCGGCCAAAATCCGCATCAGCGTGGTCTTGCCGCCCGCGTCTGGCCCGACCAGCCCCAGGCGCCGGCCCGGGGCGAGGTTCAAGGAAACACCGCGCAAGGCCTCGACCGGCGGCGCACCGCGACGCGCGCCCTTGAAGCGCTTGGACACGCCTTCAAGCCGGAGGAGCGGAGCCTCCGCCATGGCGCAGCCTCAACGCTTTCCGTCGCTGGGAACGGTAACGGTAACCGGCTGCCCCTGGCGCAGTTCGCCCTGTGGATCGTCCACGGTCAGGCGTAGGCGGTAAACCAGATCGGCGCGCAGCTGCTCGGTCTGGACGGTCTTCGGGGTGAACTCCGCAACCGGGGCAATATAACCAATCTTCGCCGGCCAACGCTTGTCGCTGCCATCAACGCTCACCGTAACGGCCATGCCCGGACGGACCTTCGGCAGGTCCGGTTCGGCAACATAGGCGCGGACCCGGACTGGCTGGGTCAAGGCAACGGTCAGCACGGTCTGGCCGGGCTGGACGATCGCGCCGATTTCACGGGCGCGCGTCAGCACCTGGCCAGGCTCTGCCGCGGTAATCCGGGCATCGAAAATGTCGGTCTGGACTGCGCGGCGTTCGGCGAAGGCGACGTTGCGTGACGCCTCGCTAGCGGCGCGATCCTCGCTCCGCACGCCTTCCTCGGCCAGCGACAAGGCGTTGCGTGCAGCAGCCAGGCTGGCCTGGGCCGCCGCGACGGCAGCCTCGGCCGTCTGGACGTCGGCCTTGCTGATGAAGCCCTTGTCGACCAGCGCCTGGCGCCGTTCGAACTGGCGGCGTGCTTCGAGCAAGCGCGCTTCGGCGGCAGCGACGCTGGCCCGAGCCTCCCCGACTTCCTGCGGGCGCGAGCCATTGGCATCGCGGGCGGCGGCGGCACTGGCAGCATCGAGCCGGGCAGCTGCGCCAGCCAAGCGATCATCGAGCGGACGGGTATCGAGTTCGGCGAGGAGCTGCCCTGGCGCAACCCGATCACCTTCATCGACGTAAAGCTTGCTGATCCGGCCGCCGACGCGGAAGCCGAGCTGTACCTCGCGAATCTCGACGTTGCCATAGAGCTTGAGCTGGCCGTCGTCCTGCGGCCCCCACAGGCCGGCCCAGCGACCACCCAGGTACACCAGTCCCGCCAGAATAATCAGCAGGATCACTGGCTTCAGCCGGTTTGGTTTCGCGGTCCCCGCGGGCGTATCGCCCATTATTATCCTCCCCTGGAATCTCGAAGATTCACAAGTGGAAGCTACCCGAAGCTAGCAAACGGTCAAGGCCGTCAGGCGATGATCCCCAGTCGGGCGAGCGAGCGATCAAGCATCAGCAACTGCCACAGCAGGCGGCCGTGGTCGGCGCTGCCGGCGATATGCTCTTCGGCGATGCGGCTCAGCGCCGGGCCATCGAACCAGCCGGTGCGCGACAAGGCGGCGCTGCTGCCGATGGCGCGGGCCGATCCGGCCAGCGGTCCGCGCAGCCATTGGCTGATCGGTGTGACAAAGCCCTGCTTGGGGCGGAACAGCACCTCATCGGGCAGATAGCGGCGCATCGCCTGCTTCATCAGCCACTTGCCCTGCCCGCGCCGCAGTCGCAGCCGTTCAGGCAGTGCCGCGGCAAACTCGATCAGGCGATGATCGAGCAAGGGCTCGCGCGCTTCCAGGCTGACTGCCATGCTGGTGCGATCGACCTTGGTCAGGATATCGCCCGGCAGCCAGAACTTGAGATCGGCATATTGCGCCTGGTCCAATCCCGAGCGGGCCGGCGCCTGGTGCATCAGATCGACAAAGGCCTGTTCAGCCCGATAGTCACCACGCTCGCGCAGGAATTCGGGCGAATAGAGCCGCTCGCGCAGTTCCGGCGGGGTGAAGCCGACCGCGCGAGCATAGCCATGGGCCCCATCGACCGCCAGCGATTGAAACGTCGCCTTGGCCCGCAGCGGACGCGGAGCCCAATCGGCCTTGGGATAGATCGCCCCCAGCGCGCCGAATACCGGCTGGCGCAGCGCCCCCGGCAGCAGCGACCGAACCCGCTCCTCCGCATGATGGAAGCGGTGGCGGCGGTAACCGGCCAGCGCCTCGTCGGCCCCGTCGCCCGATAGCGCGACAGTTACGGTTTCGCGGGCAAGTTGGCTGACCCGCCAGGTCGGCAGGGCCGAGGCATCGGCAAAGGGCTCGTCAAACATGCCGACCAGCGTATCGACATGCTCGAAATCATCGCTGCCAACTACCCGGGCCCGGTGATTGCTGCCGAAACGTTCGGCGACGAGCTGCGCATGGGCGGTTTCGTCAAGCGAGGCTTCGTCGAAACCGATGCTGCAGGTATTGACCGGGTTATGGCTCGCCTCGGCCATCAGCGCGACCACGCTCGAGCTATCAACCCCGCCCGAGAGGAATGCCCCCAGCGGCACGTCCGAGACCATTCGCGAGGTAACCGCCTGGCGCAGCAGGTGCAGCAGTTCGGCTTCCAGATCGGCCGCGCGGCCCTGGCGGCGCTCGGCAAAGCT